>JAHDFG010000012.1:15839-18436 GCA_020628265.1 Pseudooctadecabacter sp.
GCAGCCGCCTCGCCGGTTTTCACCGCTTCGGGGGCGGACAAATCATACAGCCCGCGCCCCCCGTGCGTTTCCACGTAGCTCAGCGGCTTGTCTTTGCGGGTCATATAACTCAGCACCCACGACAGGGCCGCATGTTTGTGCACATCCGCGAGATTTCCGGCGTGATAAAGATGTTGATAGGACAGCATCCGGCACTTTCCTTCTTCTGACCCGAAAACTCCGGGGGAGCCCCGGATATGATCCGGGGCGGGGGCAGCGCCCCCATAATACTCAGAAATGCGCCGCGCAGCGGCGCGGATCGGATTTGCGAAGCAAATTCGAATTACACCAGTCGGGATGTCTCCACTGCCGCACGGACGAAATCAGCGAACAACGGATGGGGCGCGAAAGGCTTGGATTTCAGCTCCGGATGGAACTGCACACCGATAAACCACGGGTGATCCGTCCACTCCACGATCTCCGGCAACCGCCCATCCGGCGACATGCCCGAGAAACACAGCCCCGCCGTTTCCAGTTTTTCGCGGTACTTCACGTCCACCTCATAGCGGTGACGGTGACGCTCCTCGATGGCTGTTGCGCCGTAAACCTCAGCCACCTTCGACCCTTTGGTCAGCGTTGCGTCATAGGCACCCAGACGCATGGTGCCGCCTTTGTCGTCATCAGCCTTGCGTTTGACCTTGGCGTTGCCCTGCACCCATTCTTTCAGGTGATAGACCACCGGCTCAAACCGTTTCTTGCCCGCTTCATGATCGAATTCTTCAGACCCTGCTTCGTTGATGCCTGCCACATTGCGTGCAGCCTCAATCACAGCCATCTGCATGCCGAGGCAAATGCCCAGATAGGGGATCTTGCGGGTGCGCGCGAACTCGGCTGCCTTGATCTTGCCTTCGGTGCCGCGCTCGCCAAAACCACCGGGGACGAGGATGGCATGGTAGCCTTCCAGATGCGGGGCCGCGTCTTCGCGATCGAAGACCTCTGCATCGACCCAAGACACGTTGACCTTCACGCGGTTGGCCATACCGCCGTGGGTCAGGGCCTCCTTGATCGACTTATAGGCGTCTTCCAGCTGGGTGTATTTGCCCACAATCGCCACATTCACCTCGCCATCGGTGTTGTGGATGCGGTCCTTGACGTCGTGCCAGACGGAGAGGTCCGGCTTTGGTGCGGGTGTTATGTTAAACGCGTCCAGAACGGCCTGATCCAGACCCTGTTCGTGATATGCCAGCGGGGCCTCATAGATCGACTTTAGATCGTAGGCCGCGACAACGGCTTCTTTGCGGACGTTACAGAAGAGCGCGATCTTCTCGCGCTCTTTCTCGGGGATGGGCTGTTCGGACCGGCAGACCAGAATGTCAGGCGCGATCCCGATGGACTGCAATTCCTTGACCGAGTGCTGGGTGGGCTTCGTCTTCAATTCACCGGACGCGGCCAGATAGGGCAGGAGGGTCAGGTGCATGAAGATGCACTCGCCACGGGGTTTGTCGTGGCTGAACTGGCGGATGGCCTCAAAGAAGGGCAGGCCTTCGATGTCGCCGACGGTGCCGCCGATTTCACAGAGCATGAAATCAACCTCGTCTTCACCGATGTCGATGAAGTCTTTGATTTCATTGGTTACATGGGGGACGACCTGAATGGTCTTGCCCAGATAATCGCCGCGCCGCTCTTTTTCCAACACGTTGGAATAAACACGGCCTGACGACACAGAATCCGTCATACGGGCGGGCACACCGGTGAAACGTTCGTAGTGACCAAGGTCGAGGTCCGTTTCCGCCCCGTCGTCCGTGACAAACACCTCGCCATGTTCAAAGGGCGACATCGTGCCGGGGTCGACGTTCAGGTAAGGGTCCAGCTTGCGCAGCCGGACAGAGAACCCACGGGCCTGCAGCAAGGACCCAAGGGCGGCCGAGGCCAACCCCTTGCCAAGCGAAGAGACCACACCGCCGGTGATGAAAACGAAACGCGCCATTGAACGAAGGATCCCCCGTGAAGTCCGTCAAATTGTTTGGAATGCCACCTGAGGCTACGCCCAGATACCATGCATCACGGGATTTAAGTCTAGCCGGATTCGGTGTCCCGTGGCAACCAAACCCGTGCGAATATCGCGGCAAAAACCGCAACATCCTGATGTTGTGGGCGTTTCGCCCGCAACGTGTAGTGGTTAGTTCGCGTCGGGAACCAGCGGATCGCTGCTGGGTGCCTCGATGGACGGGGGCAGCAGGCTGTCGCCCGCGCTGGGTGCCTCTTGCGTCTCCGTCGCAGGTGGCAACAGGCCGTCTCCGTCAACCACCGAAGCATCACTTGCGCCCTGAGCAGACAGGATCGTCAGCGCGATCGAGGTGCAAATGAAGGCAATTGCCAGAAGCCAAGTGACCTTACCCAAAGCCGTTGCCGCCGCACGGCCCGTCATGGCGCCACCGCCGCCGCCGCCACCAATCCCAAGGCCACCGCCCTCGGACCGCTGAAGAAGCACGACGCCGATCAGCGACAATGCAAGCAGCAGGTGAACAACAAGAACGACGTTTTCCATGGATCAGGCCTTTGGCGATGCGACAGGCGGTATCTAGAAGCGAACGGATGCGGTCGCAACCCTTTTCCCG
>JAHDFG010000275.1 GCA_020628265.1 Pseudooctadecabacter sp.
GATGCCGACACGCATATTGCCACCGCGCGGTTGCTGAATGCGCTGGAACAATATGATGCCGCAGCTCAGGTCTTTGCACAGGTCGCCACGGATGACCCCGCATTCCACAGCGCCGAGATCGGTCGTGCCGAAGCCTTGCGTCTGGCCGGCCGAACCGAGCAAGCCATCGAAGTCCTCAACCACCTGTCGCGCAGCCACCCTGACTTGCCCCTGTCGTTCGCGTCCCTTGGAGATATCTACCGCCAGACAGGAGAATATGCGCAGGCCAACGCGGCCTATGACGCGGCCCTTCAAGGCTACGGTGAAAGTGCGTCGATCCGCTGGTGGCTCCTCTACACGCGCGGCATGACCTATGAGCGGATGGATCAATGGCCCGAAGCCGAAGCCGACTTTCGCGCGGCCCTTGCGCTGAACCCTGAAAACCCCTCCGTTCTGAACTATCTCGGCTACTCGCTCGTTGATCGGGGGATGAAATACGACGAAGCCCTCGGCATGATCGAAACCGCGGTTGAGGCGCGGCCAGACAACGGTGCCATCGTCGATAGCCTTGCATGGGTCTATTACAAGCTTGGCCGCTATCAGGACGCTGTCGAACCAATGGAGCGCGCCGCCGAACTGTTGCCCAATGATCCCGTGATTAGTGACCATCTAGGCGACGTCTATTGGATGGTCGGACGCGAGGTCGAGGCCCGTTTCCAATGGCGCCGTGCACTGTCCTTTGGCCCCGAGGAGGCAGAGGCCGAGCGCATCCGCCGCAAGCTGAATGTCGGGCTGGACGCGGTCTACGCAGAAGAGGGCACCTCCCCCGCCCCCGCGGTCGAGGTCGCAAGTGACGACAACTGAGCCGCTGCGGCGCACCGCACCGGCCAAGGTCAACCTGACCCTGCATCTGACCGGCCTTCGTGATGACGGCTATCACCTTTTGGAGTCGCTGGTTGTCTTCACCGATTTTGGCGATGTCTTGCGGGTTACGCCTTCTGACAGCCTATCCCTCACGGTCGATGGCCCGTTCGCCGACGGGATTCCGACGGACAAAGGCAACCTCGTCATCAAGGCCGCTGACCGTTTGCGGGGCTTGCGCGACGTGTCACAAGGTGCCGCGATCCACCTGACGAAGAACCTGCCCCATGGCGGCGGCATCGGCGGCGGGTCCAGCGATGCAGCAACGGCTATCCATTTGCTGGCTGAGCTGTGGGGCGTCCCCCCCCTAACTGCGGAAGAGGCCCTACCGCTGGGTGCTGATATCCCCGTCTGCCTCTGTGCGCCCCGCGCCACACTGATGCGTGGGATCGGCGATATACTAGCGCCTGCCTCCTATCAGCCACAAGGATGGTTGGTTCTGGTCAATCCGCGTGTCGTCGTGCCGACTGGCCCCGTCTTCCAGCTGCACGACAGCCTGTATGACTTCTCCCCACTCGGACTTGAGGACATGGGTGACGTCAAAGACGCCGGAGATTTCGAGGTCTGGCTTAAGGGCCAACGCAACGACCTGACGAAGGTCGCTCGTGAGAACAGCATCGCCCCTGTCATCGGAGACGTCCTCGACGCCCTGCGGCCCCACGCAGTTGATACGGATATGTCAGGAAGCGGCAGCACCTGCTGGGCGCTCTTTTGGGGTGAAGCGGTAGCCAACGCCTGCGCCGATCAGATCAAAGCCGCCCACCCCGATTGGTGGGTGCAGGCCACCGCGATTGCGTCCTAGCGAACCCGCGCCACCACGTAATCGGCCAGGTCCAGCAACATCGCCTTGATCTCATGGTCCGGCAATGGTGCGAGCGCCGCCTTTGCCTTGTCCATCCACGCCAAGGCCTCCGAGCGAGTCGCGGCCAGCGTGTCGTGTTTGTTCAACAGGGCCAGCGCGGTTTCAAGGTCACCCTCGTCCTGCTTACCCTTCTCAATCGTGCGCACCCAGAAGGCCCGTTCTTCGGCGTCCGCGGCAGCCACGGCCTTGATCACCGGCATCGTCAGTTTCCGTTCGCGGAAGTCATCCCCGATGTTCTTGCCCGTGGCGTCTGTGCCCGCGTAATCCAGCAGGTCGTCGACAATCTGGAAGCCGATGCCCAGCGCATCGCCGTAGTCGAACAGCGCCTGCACGGTCGCCGCGTCTTTGCCCGCGATCACGCCACCCACTTCCATGGCCGCAGAAAACAGCGCCGCGGTCTTGCCGCGCACGACCTTCAGGTAAATCTCTTCCGTGGTCGCCAAATCGCGGGCCGCGGTCAGCTGCAGCACTTCGCCCTCAGCAATCGTCGCCGCCGCGTTGGACAGGATGCGCAGCACGTCCAAGCTGCCCGTCTCGGTCATCAACTGGAACGACCGCGCGAACAGGTAGTCCCCCACCAGCACAGACGATGTGTTGTCCCATAGCAGGTTCGCAGTCGGCCGACCGCGCCGCTGTTCGCTTTCGTCCACCACATCGTCGTGCAGCAAGGTCGCCGTGTGAATAAACTCAACCGTCGCCGCCAGATGCACATGGTACGGCCCTTCGTAGCCGCACATCTTCGCCGCCGCCAAGGTCAGCATGGGCCGCAACCGTTTGCCGCCGGCCTCGACCAGATGGGCCGTCACCTCGGGAATGCGCGGTGCGTGCTCAGACGCCATCCGCTCACGGATCAGCGCGTTCACGGCACCCATCTCATCGTTCAGGGCCGCTGCAAGGCGTTCATGCGGTTTCGTGCTTGCGTGATCGAGGCTCATCACTGCTCCGTCATTTGCTCGACAAAGGGCGGGGATGCACCTTAAGTCAGGGATATGAAAGAGCTTCTGCGCACCAACGACATCACCGTCATCGCCTTCGCCAAGGCCCTTCTCCAAGGCGAGGATATAGAGGTGTTCGAGTTGGACGTAAATATGAGCATCCTCGACGGGTCCTTGGGCATATTGCCACGCCGCCTGATGGTCCGGCGCGAGGATCATTT
>JAHDFG010000276.1 GCA_020628265.1 Pseudooctadecabacter sp.
CCCAAGTGGCCTGCGAGGTCGATCCACGGCCCCATGACCTTGGCTTCTTCGGCCGTCACGGAAGGCATGTTGAGCGCATTGGTCACAGCGCCCGTCATCAGGTAGTCGGACATCTGCTCGGCCACCTGAAGCGCCACGTTTTCCTGTGCTTCGGTGGTTGCAGCACCCAGGTGCGGGGTGACGACGACGTTGGGCAGGTTGAACAGCGGGCTGTCGGTGGCGGGTTCAACTTTGAAGACGTCAAACGCGGCACCGGCGACATGGCCGGATTTCAGGGCCTCGGCGAGCGCCTCTTCGTCGACAAGGCCGCCACGGGCACAGTTCACGATCCGCACACCTTTCTTGAGCTTGGCGATGTTCTCGGCGCTCAGGATATTGGCGGTTTGTTCGGTGAAGGGGACGTGCAGGGTGATGAAATCTGCCTTGGCGAGCAACTCGTCCAGCTCGACCTTTTGCACGCCCATCTTTTCGGCCTTTTCTTCCCCCAAGTAAGGGTCGTAGGCCATGACCTTCATCTTCAGGCCACGGGCGCGGTCGCAGACGATGCCACCGATGTTACCGGCGCCGATGACACCAAGGGTCTTGCCGGTCAGTTCCACGCCCATGAATTTGGACTTTTCCCATTTGCCGGCATGGGTGGATTCCGACGCCTCGGGGATTTGACGGGCCACGGCGAACATCATCGCGATGGCGTGTTCTGCCGTTGTGATCATGTTACCAAAGGGCGTGTTCATGACGATCACACCCTTTTTGGAGGCGGCTTCCTTGTCCACGTTGTCCGTGCCGATACCGGCACGGCCGATGACTTTCAGGTTGTCGGCCTTTTCCAGCAGTTTTGCTGTGACCTTGGTCGCAGACCGGATGGCGAGGCCGTCGTATTGGCCGATCACCTCGGCCAGCTTGTCCTTGTCTTTGCCAAGTTCGGGCATGAAGTCGACGTCGATGCCGCGATCACGGAAGATCTGGACGGCGGTTTCAGAGAGTTTGTCAGAGACGAGTACTTTAGGCATTTTGATATCCTTTCGGGTGCGCTCATCCGGACCTTGCGGTCCGTCTTCGCAAGCGAAGAGAGCGTCAAAGCTCGATGAGCGGCTGTATTAAGCGTTGATTTCGGAGTGGAAGGCCCAGTCGAGCCACGGCAGCATCGCCTCGATGTCCGAGGTCTCGACCGTGGCGCCGCACCAGATGCGCAGACCGGCGGGGGCGTCACGGTAGGCGCCGATGTCCAGCGCAATGCCTTCGGCCTCAAGCCGTTTGGCGATGGCTTTGGCGAAGGCGGCACCGTCTTCGATCCGCGGGTCTGTGAATTTCAGGCAGACCGAGGTGTTCGACCATGTGGCTTTGTCAGCCGCCAGATTGTCGATCCAGTCGCGGGTGGCGCAGAAGTTCCAGATCGCTTGCGCATTCGCGTTGGCCCGCATCTGAAGCGCGCTGAGCCCGCCGATGGATTTCGCCCAGTTGAGGGCGAAGAGGTAATCTTCGACACACAGCATGGAGGGCGTGTTGATCGTGGCGCCGGTGAAGATGCCGTCGATCAGTTTGCCGCCTTTGGTAAGGCGGAAAATCTTGGGCATGGGCCATGCAGGGGTATAGCTTTCCAGCCGTTCCACCGCGCGGGGGCTGAGGATCAGCATGCCGTGGGCGGCTTCTCCGCCCATGACTTTCTGCCAAGAGAAGGTCGTCACATCCAGTTTGTCCCACGGCAAATCCTGTGCGAAAGCGGCAGAGGTCGCGTCACAGATCGTTAGGCCCGCGCGGTTTGCAGGGATTGCGTCGCCGTTGGGCATCCGCACGCCGGAGGTCGTTCCGTTCCATGTGAAGACCACGTCCTGATCGTAGTCGAGCGCGGCCATGTCGACGATGTCGCCATACTCGGCCTTGTGTTCGGACGCGTCGATTTTCAGCTGTTTGACAACATCTGTGACCCAGCCGGATCCGAAGCTTTCCCAAGCGACCATCTGCACGGGGCGTTCGCCCAGCAGGGACCACATCGCCATTTCAACAGCGCCCGTGTCGGACGCCGGAACGATGCCGATCTTGTAGTCGGCCGGAATGCCAAGCACCTCGCGGGTGCCTTCGATTGCAGCTTTCAATTTCTCTTTACCCACGGCGGCGCGATGGGACCGGCCCAGCGGGGCGTCCTTCAATGCGTCCAGAGTCCATGTGGGGGGTTTGGCGCAGGGGCCAGAGGAAAAACGCGGATTAGCCGGCCGCGTTGCCGGTTTTTGGTTAGCCATTGCTGGTATCCTTACAGATATGCGCCCTTCGTTGGGGAAGGGTGTCCCACGGACGCAGATACGGGCGGGCGCGGCGGCGCGCAACAGGCAAAATGGTCAATTTGCGCCGCCTCTTGCACAAAATGCGGCCCCTTTGGGAGCCTATCGGAAACCTGAGGGCGGGTTGCGATGTGGGGGTGAGTTGTATTGGCCAAGATGAAGGAGGAGGCTTGCACTTCTCCGTCAGCCTTGGTTTGTGGCGACAACCGGAGGACCGCCAATGTTCGTCACCACTTTGATTTCCAAGCCTGGCCAGCTGGCCCCCGCCTTGGCCGAAGCCTTGCGCAACGCGTGGGGCGGACAGTCCGTCAATTGGCTGGCGGCCGACGAGGCGGCAGAATTTGCGATGGAACGGGCGCCGCTCAACGCGCCAGATGTCTGGGCCGACCTGCAGGACAACGGGGTCGATTTGATCGTTCAGCCATTGGAGGGCCGCCGTAAGAAAATGCTGCTGGCCGATATGGACAGCACCATGATCCAGCAGGAATGCATTGATGAGCTGGCTGCAGAGGCAGGCGTGGGGGACCGCGTTGCGGACATCACGGCACGGGCCATGAATGGCGAATTGGACTTCGAAGAAGCGATTGATGAACGGGTGGGGCTGCTTGCCGGTCTGGACGTTGCGATCATTGA
>JAHDFG010000277.1 GCA_020628265.1 Pseudooctadecabacter sp.
ATCTGTCCATGTCCCACGGCGAAGGCTTTTCCAACATGATCGGCGACCGGATGTCAGGGCAGGGGGTGTACCTGCTGGACGAGCCGGAGGCTGCCCTGTCGCCTGCGCGGCAGGTCGAGTTGCTGGTGTTTCTGAGCGAGATCCAGCGAGACGCCGACGCGCAGGTGATCCTTGCGACCCACTCGCCCATTCTGATGGCGGTGCCGGGGGCCACACTGTTGCAGATCACCCACCGCGATGTGCGCGAGGTTGACCTCCGTGATACCGAACACTTCCGTCTGTTGGCAGCCTTTACAGAGGATCCCGATGGCTTTGTGCGGGCCGCACTGGACGGAGACGAGCGGAACCTGTTTTGACCGGCAGGGGCGACCAATTCCTTGAAAAATTGCTGGATGCGCAGTTTTCGGATTGAGGCGACCAGAGGTTCTGCGCCACAGTTGACCAATGCATAAGTTGACCCTTCCCACGCAATTCGGCCACTTGACCCTTGTTGAGGATGACGGGGCCATCGTGGGGTTGGACTGGGATGGCGACGGGCGGGACGACACGCCGTTGTTGCGGGAGGCTGCAGCGCAGTTGCGGGCCTATGATGCGGGGGCTTTGGAGGCGTTTGATCTGCCTTTGGAGGTGCGCGGGTCCGATTTTCAGCGGGCGGTTTGTGCGCAGATGTCGGCGATCCCTTTTGGCGAGACAGTGACCTACGGTGATATTGCCAAGGCGCTGGGCGCTCCGGCTCAGGCTGTCGGGTCCGCCTGCGGGGGCAACCCGATCCCTGTGATTATCCCCTGTCACCGGGTTATGGGGGCCAAAGGTCTGACCGGCTTTTCCGGTAAGGGCGGGGTAGAGACGAAGGTTGCCCTGTTGCGCCATGAGGGGGCGGGCGGATTCCTGATTTGAGGCGGTTGCCCCGTGGTCAGCCGTCTTTTCCGTGAAGGACCTGTTGCAGGGCACCTGCGAACAACAGGTAGAGGGATGTGACCATGAGCCCCCAGAACACGGGCGCAGCGGGGGCGAAATCGGCATAGGCCGCGAAGCCCGCGAAGACGGTCCAGGCCAGCGCCATGGGCAGTGACACGACCCGCCAGCGATCCGTCCGGACGGGATGGATGAATTTGACCGGCACGAACATAGCCACCGCAAGGATCGCAATCAGGATCAGGCAGGCCCACCACGGTGGCGACAGCGCAAAGAGGACAAGGATCAGCATGTTCCAGCACCCCGGAAAGCCGGAGAAGGAATTGTCCTTTGTTTTCATGCGGGTGTCCGCGAAATAAAGGGCGGAGGCAAAGGTGATCACGATGATCGCCACCCAGCCGGACCAGCCGTCCATCAGCCCCGAGGCATAGAGCGCGTAGGCCGGAATGAAGACATAGGTCAGGTAGTCAATGATCAGGTCCAGCAGCACCCCGTCGAACTGGGGGGCGTGGGTCTTGACGTCATATTTGCGCGCCAGCGGGCCGTCGATCCCGTCCACTGCAAAGGCCACGATGAGCCAGACGAACATCGCCGCCCAGTCGCCCTTGATGGCCTCCAACATGGCAAGCATGGCGAAGACGGCCCCGGAAGCGGTGAGCCAATGGACGGCGAGAGCTTTGGTTGCAGCGTTCATGGGCGCGGTTGTGACAGGTTGGGGCAGGCGGGGCAATGGGGTCGGCCGCCGCAAGCCGGCGGAGATACCTCTCGATGCAGTGGTCAAATCCCATGAAGGGTTTTGATCCTCTGTTCCAACTTTCGGTAATGCCGTTCCGTCGCGATTGCGTTCAATGACATCACCCAGAAAAGACCCAGGCAAAAGATGCCCCCCACAATGCCGACCAGTGAGGTGGTGAGGAATTGCCAAAATACAACTGGAAAACCTAACGCAAGCAACAATGCAATGGCAAAGAAGCTGACCTTTGACTGGTTGTGTGTCGGCCGTCGCGATTGTGCGAGTTTCAAATTGACTTTGGGTTTAGCGGTGCGGTCTACCAGATATTCGAGGCAATCCATTGTGCGCCACTGTTTGTTAGAAACCGAAAGCGGCAGACAGACGCCAAAAGACCATTCGATGTCATTTGAGATGAGCGCCATTGTATGAGGGCCGAATTTTCTATCCGAAACGTCTTCGTATTTGAGGGCATCGACGGGTTTGCCCAGTTTTTGGGCTAATGCGTCGAGCCATTTGCAATCCCGCTTCTTCAGAGCGGTCAACAGTGTTTCAGACGCGATAGGGCTGCCCATGTTCAAGCTAGCCCTCCGCGCGTGGATGCGCGGCGTCGTAGACTTCCATCAGGCGGGCGGTGTCGACGGCGGTGTAGGCTTGGGTGGTGCTGAGCGACGCGTGGCCTAGGAGTTCCTGAATAGCGCGGAGGTCCCCGCCTGCGTTCAGAAGATGCGTTGCAAAGCTGTGGCGCATGGCGTGGGGTGTGGCGGTGGCGGGCAGGCCCAGTTGCATGCGGGCTTTGGCCATCACGGATTGGATCGCGCGAGGATAAAGCGGGCCGCCGCGGCTGCCGCGGAAGATCGGCGCGTCGGCGTCCACGGGGTAGGGGCAGGCTTTCAAATAGGCATCCACAGCGGCGCGGGCGGCGGGCAGGACGGGCACCAGCCGTTCCTTGCCGCCTTTGCCTTTGATCCGCAGGGTGGCGGGCAGGGGGACATCTCTGCCGGTGAGGCCCAAGGCCTCGGATATCCGCAACCCACAGCCGTAAAGGAGCGTCACCACGGCTGTGTCGCGGGCGGCGATCCACGGGTCGCGGGCCTGGATTTCCACGGTGTCGATCATGGCGCGGGCTGCGTCGGGGGCCAGTGGACGGGGCAGTTTCTTTTGGAACTTGGGCGAGCGGGTCGACAGCACGGCGGATGGTTCAAACCCTTCGCGTTCGGCCAGCCAGCCGTAGAAGGTTTTTACCGCCGACA
>JAHDFG010000278.1 GCA_020628265.1 Pseudooctadecabacter sp.
GAGGCGGATCATCTGTCCAGCGCGTGGTAATCGTCGTTGGGGCGCATGTCCGTGGCACTCGCCATCCGGTTCGTCATGTTGAAGAACCCTGTGACGGCTGTGATGTCCCAGATGTCGCGGTCGGTGAAGCCTACGGCGCGCAGCGCAGTGCGGTCATCCTCCGTCACCTCGGCCGAGGCTTTCGTGACCTTCTCGGCGAAAGTCAGCATTGCCGTCAGCCGGGCGTCAAGGCCGGCAACCCGCCAGTTCATCACCAGCATCTCGCCCAGTTTGGGATCGCCTGACAAGGCGCGGACAGCCTGCCCATGGGCGGTCAGGCAGTAGAAGCATTTGTTCACAGAGGAGACGACCACCGCGATCATCTCGCGTTCCAGCTTTGTCAGGCCCGAGTCCGCCAACATCAGGTCGTTGTACATCGCGCTGAAGGCATCGAATTTCGCAGCGTCGAAGGCGTAGGCACGCAGGACGTTTGGCACAAAGCCTAGCTTGTCATCGCAGACCCCAAAGTATTTCGAGATGTGTTCGGGCATGGGATCAACAGGAGGCAAATCAAGCGCGGTGGGCAGATCGTCAGACATTAAAGGCACCTATGACGCGTCAGGGTGGATGCGGTAGTGGTATCCTTCCACAGCTGTCATGCCGAGGGAAGTATAGAGCGCATTGGCCCCGAGATTGGCCGTCGTCACCAGCAGCGCGACCGTATGCGCGTTTTTGCCTTGCGCCCAAAACGACAGCGCTCGGATCATGTGCCGGCCGAGTCCCTGTCGCCGGAACGCGTGGGCGGTTTCAATGGCGTGCAGCATTGCGACGCCGTCGTGCATCGCTGCAAAGGCGGTTGCGGCGGGGGTGTCGTGGATACGACCAAGCACCGTTGTCTTGGGTCCAGCGGCGCGCGCCATGACGTCCAGACGCGGCTGGTCGATGCCGCCGGCTTCCCAGATTTCCGCCTGCGTGGCCAAGGGCGGCCAGACCTCGAAACAGGTGACGGCTGGTGGCCTTTGTGTGGCTAAGGTTGCGGTTGGGGCAGCGTAGACCGTCACGGGGTCTTTGACGGTGTAGCCTGCGTCCTGCAACGCCGTATCCAGCGCATCCTCGCCCGTGCGAACCATGAACAAAGGCGTTTGCCCCAAGGCACGCATCGCATCTTCGGCCTCGGAAACCTCTTCAAGCGAGCCCGCTTTCATCGCTGTGGCGGCGCTGACGCGACTACCAGCGCCCGCGCCTTCGCGGATCGTCCAACCTGAAATCCGGGTGATCTTTTTGGCTGGCCATGTCGCGTCAATCAGATCGGTCAGTGCCTCGGGCGTCATTCTGGAAATGCGTCCTTGAGTGCGCTCAAAGCCGCGGCAACCATTGCACCGTCTTGTCCCCGAATGACGATGTTCGCCCCGTACTTCCCGTCTTTCTGGAACGGGTAGGACCCGATGGACAGGTCAGGATAGGCCTTGGCCAGATCCCCGAGGGGCCCAGCGATGTCGCCTTCGCCCCGATTGATCCTGTAGCTTTCCGACGGCAAGGGCGCGCCGCCCGTCAGGGTGGGCAGAACGCTGGCGACCATGGCTTGAAATACAGAGGGAACACCGGCCATGACGTGAACATTCTTCAAGGTAAAGCCGGGCGCCACGCTGACCGGATTGTCGATCAGGGTGGCACTGTCGGGGATGCGGGCCATGCGCTGGCGGGCTTCGTTGAACTCCTGCCCGTTGCGGTCGTAGTGGGCCTGCAACAGAGCGGCAGCATCTGCCCGAACACCGATGCCGTCGCCAAAGGCCGCTGCGATACAATCGGCGGTGATGTCGTCGTGCGTGGGCCCAATCCCGCCTGAGGTGAATACGGTGTCATAGGCCTCCGACAGCGCCCGCACGGCGTTGATAATCGCGTCGCGGTCATCGCTCACCACCCGAACCTCTCGCAGGTCGATGCCGTGTTCGGTCAGCTGTCCAGCAAGGTGGTGCATGTTGGCATCGCGGGTGCGGCCGGACAGGATTTCATCCCCAATGACAAGCATGGCGGCGGTCGGGTTTGTCATGCGCTTCTCCTTGTGTCTGGGATGGTATATGGGGCGCTCATGCGCTTTGCCACTCCCCTTGTGTCCGGTCGTCTGATCCGCCGCTACATGCGGTTCCTATCGGATGTTGAACTGGACGACGGGCAGGTGGTCAAGGCGCACTGCCCCAACCCCGGATCGATGATGGGCCTGAAAGACGAAGGCACCCGCGTCTGGCTTGAGGGCAACGACGACCCCAAGAAGAAGCTCGATTGGGGCTGGCGGCTGGTGGAGCTTCCGGACGCTTTCGTCGGGATCGACACGGGCGCGGCTAATGGCGTTGTGGGTGAGGCCTTGGCGCAAGGCATCGACGGTTTGGACGGATACGACACCATCCGCGCCGAGGTGAAATACCGAGAGAAAAGCCGCGTGGATTTCCTGCTGACCGGCGAGGGCCGCCGTGATTGCTATCTGGAGGTCAAATCCGTCACCCTGTCGCGGCAGGCGGGTTTGGCGGAGTTTCCCGATAGCGTGACGTCCCGCGGCACCAAACACTTGGGCGATCTGGCGGCGATGGTTGAGGCGGGACACCGCGCGGTCTTGCTGTTCCTCGTTCAGCGCACGGATTGCGCGCGTGTCGACGTGGCCCGCGATATTGATCCGGTCTACGCAGAGGCTTTCGATGCGGCCCGTGCCGCAGGCGTTGAAGTGATGTGTTTCGACTGTGCCATCTCTCCCGAGGGGATCACCTTGCGAGATGCGCTTCCCTTTGGCGCGAACCTCTAAACTGGTCAATTGAACCGGACAGGGGGTTTTGAAGTGCCCCGACATGCCCTATCTGGGGGGCAACTGGAAAGGATTTGACACGTGGATAGCACCAAGGCCCGGCTGACCAAGGATGGCAT
>JAHDFG010000279.1 GCA_020628265.1 Pseudooctadecabacter sp.
GGCCGCCCGTTCCATGATTTTGATCCGCAAACCGGCGGGCAGGCGACGGAGCATCTGTGCGGGGCGGATATGTATCGCGGGGGATATAATTTCCGCGAGTGGACCTGCTGGTCGGTGACCTGGGATGTGACTGGCCCGCGCAAGGACTACACGTCCGTCACGTGGTACGTGCGCCGTTAGCGCAACCGACGTCTTCGCACTTGCAGAATGCGAGGGGCTGGGGCATTCAGGGCCAAAGGGACATGACGAGAGGAGCCACACCAATGGCGATCACAATGAACAAACCCGTGCTGGCAGATGTGCTTGGCGCGACTGAAGGCACCGCGCTGCGCATCAAACAGGCGGCGCTTGTCGTGCTGGGGATCGTGGCCCTGACAGCAATGGCGAAGGCGAAGTTCTTCCTTCCCGGTAACCCTGTTCCGGTGACACTGGGCACCTTTGGCGTGCTGACGATTGGGGCGGCCTACGGCCCGCGTTTGGGTCTGGTGACGATCCTTGGCTATCTGGCGCTGGGTGCGGCGGGTGCGACAGTGTTTGCCGGTGACAAGGCTGGTATCACCTACATGATGGGCGGCACCGGCGGTTATCTGGTGGGCTACGTTCTGGCCACGCTGGCGCTGGGCTTTGCCGCAGCCCGCGGTTGGGACCGCAACATTGGCAAGATGGCGCTGGCCATGCTGGTCGGCAACGCGCTGATCTACGTGCCGGGCCTGCTGTGGCTGAACGGTTTCGCTGAAAGCTGGGCGCAGACGCTGGAATGGGGCATCACGCCCTTCCTGATCGGTGACGCGCTGAAGCTTGCGCTGGCTGCATTGCTGCTGCCGACGGTTTGGAAGCTGGTCGGCAAGGCCCGCACCTGAGCCCCTGCCACCGTTTGAAAATTGAGAGGCGCGGAGCGATGCTCCGCGCCTCGTTCTTTTTGTGGGTGCCTGTGGCGGCCTGAGCCCTTACGGCCGAGTGGGAGGCTGGTTGAGGGCGACCCTCCGGGGGGAGTTGTATTTGCCAAGATGAAGGTCAGGCGAGCACGGTTTCGATGTGGTTGCTGCGCTCAAGCGACTGGTGCACGGGACATCTGTCCGCGATTTCCAGAAGGCGCGCGCGTTGGGTGTCATCCAGATCACCCGTCAGGGTGATGGTGCGTTTGAAGCTGTCGATTTTGGATGTGGTATCACCTGAAGCATCCTGTCCGTGGACCTTATCATGGGTGACGTCGACGCGCACGTGGTCCAGTGGCCAGCCTTTTCTGCGGGCGTACATGCGGATTGTCATAGAGGTACAGGCCCCCAAGCCCGCTGACAGGAAGCCGTAGGGTGTCAGTCCGCGATTGGTGCCGCCGTAAGCGGCCGGTTCATCAGCCAGAATGTGGTGTGGCCCTGACTGGATATCTTGCAGGAACCCTGCCGGATCAGCCTCGGACACGCGCAACACGCCTTCGGGTATGCCAATTGGGGGGGCAGGGCGGCGCAGGTCGAGATAGCGGCTGGCCCATGTGGCCACCACGTCGGCTGCGTATTCCGCATCAGCGGCCTGGCTGAGAAGGTGGTCGGCATCATCGAGGGTGATGAAGCTTTTGGGGTGTTTGGCGGCGAGGAAAATCTCGGACGCGTTGTTGATCGAGACGACCGCATCGCGAGGGGCGTGCAGGATCAGCAGGGCGGCGTTGAGGCCAGCGATGGCGGGGGTCAGTTCGCCCTGTGCCACATCCTCAAGAAAGTCGTTGGAAATGCGGAAGGGGCGCCCGCCCAAGGTCACCTCGGCGACGCCGTCGCGAATGATGTCGGGAAGGCTGTCGGCGAAATTATGGGTGACATGTTCAGGGTCGAAGGGGGCGCCGATGGTTACCACCGCCTTGACGCTCGGCATTTCTGGCGCGGCTTTCAGCACTGCAGCCCCGCCCAAGGAATGGCCGATCAGAAGGGCGGGCGGCATGCCGCGCGCCTCCAGTTCTGCGCAAGCGGCAATGAGATCCTGCACATTGGTGGTGAAGTTTGTGTTCTCGAACTCACCATCCGAATGGCCTAGGCCCGTGAAATCGAAGCGCAGAACTGCGATGCCCATGGACGCCAGCCGCGCGGCGATCCGGCGGGCGGCGGGGATATCCTTGGAGCAGGTGAAGCAATGGGCAAAGAGGGCGGTCGCCAGATGGGGACCATCAGGCATATCAAGACGGGCGGCCAGTTGTTGGCCGTCATGTCCGGGAAAGGTGAAGCGGGTCGTGGGCATTTTGGTATCCTTTGGTTGTCATCAACCTGACGATGGGGCAGTGCACCTGCAAGAGTTGTGACCGAAGCGTCACGGGAAGGTGAGAGATGTGGCAGTGGATCGGGCGCGGTCTGGTTGTGGTGGCAACCCTTTCGTTGGGGATGAGTTTTGCCGGTGCTGTGCATCCGATCGGTGACAGCCTGGCGGTGTTTCGGCCGCTTTTGGCGTCTGGTGTCGCTGTGTTGGCGTTATTTGTCTGGCGGTGGCGTCTCGCGCCGGTGCTGGGGGCGGCCGCGGTCATCGCGCTGGCTGCGCATTTTGCGGCACTTGTGCCAACGGGTTCGGAAACGGAGCCTGACATTGTTCTGTACCAAAAGAACATGCTGTACCGCGAAACGGATCGGGCGCCGCTTATTGCAGATATCATTGAAAGCGGCGCCGACCTTGTGACCTTGCAAGAGATCAGCCGCGTCAATCTGCCGGTGCTTTGGGCGCTTGAGACGACGTTCCCCCATCAGTTGTTATGCAACGGGCATTCTGTTGGTGCGGTGGCGATCCTGTCGCGTACGCCGCTTGAGGGGACCACATGTGGCGATCAGCCGGGGTTTGCCCGTGCGGTGACGCAGATCGGCGGGCTGCCTGTTCAGGTCTATGCGTTGCATCTGTTCTGGCCGTGGCCCCATCATCA
>JAHDFG010000280.1 GCA_020628265.1 Pseudooctadecabacter sp.
CAAGGCTGATGGCGGCATCGCCGACCACGGGCAGGGACATGTGTTTCATCGCGTCATGGCGGCCCACGTTGATCCCGATGATCTGCGCGTCCTTGGCAAAGGCGGTCCATGATCCGGTGGTGAAGTCTTGTAGGCGGGTGCCCACGGCGAGGATCACGTCCGCCTTTTCGGCGACCGCATTGGCGCTGTCCGATCCGGTGACGCCGATGGGGCCGATGTTCAGCGGGTGATCCGCCTTCATATTGGCGCGGCCCGCGATCGTCTCGACCACCGGAATGCCGCTTTCTTCGGCGAAGGCGGTGAGTTCGGCCACGGCGCCGGAGTACTGCACCCCGCCGCCTGCGATGATCATCGGGCGTTTTGCGGTTTGCAGCAGGGCGAAGGCGTCGACGATCTCTTCCATATCGGGGGCCTGCTTGCGGATGCGGTGCACGCGTTTCTCAAAGAAGGCTGCGGGGTAGTCATAGGCCCAGCCCTGCACGTCCTGCGGCAGGCCGATAAAGGCGGGGCCGCAATCCGCTGGGTCCAGCATCGTGGCCAGCGCATTGGGCAGGGATTGGATGATCTGCGCAGGATGCGTGATGCGGTCCCAGTAGCGGCTGACCGCTTTGAAGGCGTCATTCACGCCGAAGGTCGGATTGCCGAAGTGTTCGAGCTGTTGCAGCACCGGATCGGGCAGGCGGGTCAAGAAGGCATCGCCGCAGAGCATCAACATGGGCAGCCGGTTGGCATGGGCCAGTGCAGCAGAGGTCAAAAGGTTCGCCGTGCCCGGGCCAGCGGAGGCCGTGCAGAACATGAAGCGACGGCGCAGCCAGTGTTTAGCGTAGGCCGCGGCTGCGAATCCCATGCCCTGTTCGTTCTGGCCGCGATAGAGCGGCAGGGTGTCTTGGACGCCATAGAGTGCCTCGCCCAGACAGGTGACATTGCCATGGCCAAAGATGCCAAAGCCGCCGCCGCAGACACGCATCTCTTGCCCATCTATTTCGATGAACTGGTTGTCCAGATAACGAATGATCGCCTGCGCAGTCGTCAGGCGAATGGTTGCGCCAGTTTCAGTTGACCCCATGGGGCGCGTCTCCTCCCAAATCGCAAGCGCATCGAATTGACGCTTGCACGTTTCAGACTCAGACGATAACCATTTTGCAACCGGTTGCAAACTGGTTTTCAAAAAAGGATGCATCGTGACGGAAATTGGGGTCGGAATTTTGGGCGGCGGGTACATGGGGAAAGCCCATTCTGTCGCAATGGCCGCTGTGGGGGCCGTGTTCAACACCGCGCTGCGCCCGCGGCTGGAGATGATTTGCGCCTCCTCGCCCGAGAGTTCGGAGCGGTATCGTGCCGCCTACGGATTCGCGCGAGCGACAGATGACTGGCGCGTGCTGGTGAATGACCCGAAGATCGAGGCCATCGTTATTGCCACCCCGCAGGCCCTGCACCGTGAGATAGCAGAGGCGGCGTTCGCGCTGGGCAAGCCGGTGTTGTGTGAAAAGCCCATGGGGGCCACGCTTGAGGATGCAGAGGCGATGACCCTGCGTGCCGAAGCCGCCGGTGTCACCAATATGGTGGCCTATAACTACGTGCGCACACCCGCCACGCAGTATGCCCGACAGCTGATAGCCGAGGGCGTGATCGGGGATGTGACGTGGTTTCGCGGGGAACACACCGAGGATTTTCTGGCGGACCCTGCCGCCCCTGCGACGTGGCGCACCGACGGGATGGCCAATGGCACCATGGGCGATCTGGCCCCGCATATGATCAATGCCGCTTTGGCGCTGATTGGTCCCATTAAGGAGGTGTCGGCCGAGGTTGAGACGGTCCACACCGAACGGCCCGGTGGTACTGTGACCAACGACGACCACGCGCAAC
Organism: Pseudooctadecabacter sp.; assembly: GCA_020628265.1. Taxonomy (GTDB): domain Bacteria; phylum Pseudomonadota; class Alphaproteobacteria; order Rhodobacterales; family Rhodobacteraceae; genus Octadecabacter. The sequence continues at coordinate 1,867 of JAHDFG010000280.1, forward strand.
TGATGTGCCGGTTTGAGAGTGGCGTGATGGGCCACATGTATTTCAGCCGCATTTCGACCGGTCGCAAGATGGGTTATGCTTATGAGGTCAGTGGCACACGCGGCGCAATCCGGTTTGATCAGGAAGATCAGAACGCAATCTGGCTCTACCGGAGCGAAGGCCCCGAGGCCGAACGCGGTTTCCGCAAGATCCTGACAGGCCCTGCGCACCCCGACTACGAACCCTTCTGTCTGGGGCCCGGGCATGGCACCGGCTACCAAGACCAGATCATCATCGAGGCCCGCGATTTCCTGCAGGCCATTCACACCGGTCAGCCCGTCTGGCCCACCTTTCGTGACGGGCTGGACGTGGCCCGCATCGTTCACACGGCACTGAAGTCCGCTCAGACGCGGACATGGACGCCGGTTTCTTAAGAGGCAAACATCATGACTATTCGCATCGGCAACGCGCCCTGTTCCTGGGGCGTCGAATTTGCGGACGATCCGCGCAACCCCGCATGGCGTGAGGTCCTGCGCCAGTGTCAGGCCGCAGGCTACAAGGGGATTGAGCTCGGACCCGTAGGCTTCATGCCGGAAGACCCCGCCGTGTTGTCCGAGGCCTTGGACGAGTTCGACCAAGAGCTGATCGGCGGCGTTGTTTTCCGCCCCTATCACGATCCCGACGCTTGGGAGGACGTGCTGGACGGGACCCTGCGCACGTGCAAGGCGTTGCAAGCCCACGGCGCGAAGCATCTCGTGCTGATCGACAGCATTTCGCCCCGTCGTGCGCCGACGGCTGGCCGCGCGGCAGAGGCCGAACAGATGGAAATGGCCGAATGGACCGCCTACCGCGACCGCATTGTGGAAAGCGCCAAGATCGGTGTCGATCACGGGCTGACGGTGGGCATCCACGCCCACGCCGCAGGCTTCATGGATTTCGAGCCTGAACTGGAACGGTTGCTGGATGAAGTGGACGAGGACATCCTGAAAATCTGCTTCGACACGGGCCACCA
>JAHDFG010000013.1:0-2761 GCA_020628265.1 Pseudooctadecabacter sp.
ACCTGACGGGCGATATCGAGGGGGCTTTCCCGTTCTGCCCCGTCCTCGGCATGACGCAAACCAAGACGCGGTTCGGCCTTGGCCTCGGACACGTACCAGAACTGATGACAGGCGTCCGGTTTGTCATAATCACAAAGCGCCCAAGCCCAATCGCGATCCACCAAAGCGGCGAGGTCCGATCCGGACATGGCAGGGTCAATGTGCGGCTGCCGGTCGGTGGCCATGCCCGTTGTCAGATCATCAACCAGATCGCCGAACGGCTCCAGCATCAGGGCGGCAAAACACTCCTGCGTGTCGATCGAGAACATCTCAGCCGCGCGCCAAAGCCGGTCCAGCGGGCGCGGGCCGCTCATCGTTTCCGGCGTCATGAGCGCGGCGAGGTCGGGCCACTCCTGCCGCATCCGATCAATACGGGCCTGCGCAATCTCATCTGGCACCTGCCATTCAGCCAAATGCTGGGCCGCTCGCATGACCAAGCCGTACAGGGCCTCGATTTGATCCGTCGAAAGCCCCTCAATCCCGCGCACGCGGGCCAGCGCGGTTTCCCGTGCATTGATCCATGCATTCAGCAACATCGGGTGGGACACAAGGAAGGGCGCCATACCGAGGCCGGTTGAGTTCCCGATCCCTAAGTGCCGTTTCAACCGACGGTCCAGCGGTGCGCCGCCTACGTGTTCGACCAGATCATGGGTGAAGCCGCGGATCAGCCAGACGGTCAGCATCTCGGCCATGAAGGGGCCAGACAACCCCGCGCGTTCGGCGATCACGTTGCGGTCCGCAATCCCGAACTTGCCGTTGCCATAAACGGCAGTGGTGCGCATCAGATAGCCGGTGTCACGGACCAGCGCCTCGTCCGGTTGCTGCCCCGCCCGAAGACGTTGCACCACGTGGTCAAACAGCCGCACGGATTTGTTGGCGCGGCTCAGGACGAGGTCCCGTTCGGTATACCGTGATGCCTCTTGCTTGGGGGCGCTTGCCACGATCCGGGCGATTTCGTCCGCGTCCGGCACGCCGTCATAAAGCACGTAGGCACTGTCCCACGCGGTCGCGATCACGCGGTCGGTCCGCTGGTCGGGGGCCAGATGGTTTGACACAGCAACGAGCGAGTATGTGTGGCCGCCCACGATGACCGAATAAACCGCATGCCCGTAGCCATCGGGACACATGTTCCAGACCGGTCGAGTTACTTCGGCCCCGTCAGACGACAACCGCCGCAGCAAGCTGCGCAAGAACGACAAACGCGTCGGAAAGGCCGCGCCAAGTCTGCGCAAACGCATCACCACATCCGGTGATCTAAGGTCGATATCACGGGGCTTGGCCCGATCATCCAACATGACGTGTCCCTCCCGCTGTCTTGAGATCAAACGCGATCCACACTCTACCTCGCATCGGCTGCGCGCCAAGCAAAATATCATGGGCGCCGCAGGCGCTCCGTTTGGTCACGTCTGGGCCGGGCCGAAGTTGTCCGAATAGAAGCGGAACCAGTTGTCGCCCATGATCCCGTCAACCTCGCCCGTGTCAAAGCCCACTGCGATCAGCCCGTCCCGAATAGACCCGAAATGACGGTTGTCCTGAAACCAGTCCGGCATCGGCGGGAAGCCCGGCGCATCGGCCGACCCCTCACCGTAGTCGATCGTTTTGGACCAGCGCCCCACGCGCATCCACTCGACAACACTGTCCGGATGATCCTGACAAAGGTCCGTCCCGATCCCCAAATGCTCCGCCCCGTACCGTTCTGCAGCTTCGGCCACCATCCGGCAAAAGCTGTCCAACGAGCAGGCCGACCCGTTCTTCAGGTGATGGGGATAGACCGAAAAGCCCAACATCCCACCCCGCGCCGTCAGCGCCGACAGCACATCATCCCCGAAATTGCGCCGCGCGGGATGCCACCAACTGGGGTTGGCGTGGGTGATCGCGATGGGCCGCGACGAGGCATCGATGGCCTCCAATGTTGAACGGTCGCCGGAATGGCTCATGTCCACCACAAGGCCTACGCGGTTCATCTCGGCCACGGCCTGTTTGCCGAACCGTGTCAGGCCGGTGTCGTTGTCCTCATAGCAGCCCGTCGCCAGCAAGGACTGGTTGTTGTAGGTCAATTGCATGAACCGGACGCCCAGCTGGTGAACAATCTCGATCAGACCGATGTCGTCTTCGATCGGACTGGGGTTCTGAAAGCCGAAGAAAATGGCGGTGCGACCGGTCTCGCGCGCCCGTTCCACGTCGGCGGCTTCGGTGCCGCGCATGATCAGATCGCCGAACTGCTCGAACCGGCGGTTCCACGCCTCAAGCTGCAAAACCATTTCGCGAAATGTCTCGTGATAGGCGATGGTCACATGGACGGCATCCACGCCCCCCTCCCGCATTTGACGGAAAATTTTCTCGGACCAATTCGCATATTGCAGATTGTCGATCACATAGGCCATGCAACGCCCTCCCTGTTCATTGCATGGCACTAAAAAAAGTGATCGGCAATGGAACGCCGAACGGGGCTTTCGCGTTTTCACTTAGGCTGCGGTCGGCTAGAACTGCGGTGCAGCGTGCGGAGACTGAACGACATGCGATATTTGTGGCCGCTTGTGTGTGCGGGTCTTTTGTCAGCCCACGGCACGGCCTTCGCACAAACTGTGACATTGGAGGCTCCCGAAGCCTCCGAAAGTTTGCAAACCCTCCTGAACACCGCTTCGTTGAGTGTCGCCCTCGCCAATGATGGTGCGGACGCCCCACAGGACTACGTGGCCGCCGCACGGGCCGACTACCGCCG
>JAHDFG010000013.1:2861-17903 GCA_020628265.1 Pseudooctadecabacter sp.
ATGGTGCGGACGCCCCACAGGACTACGTGGCCGCCGCACGGGCCGACTACCGCCGCCTGCTGACGGGCCTTTATGCCCAAGGCTATTACGGCGGGACGATTTCCATTCTGGTGGACGGGGTTGAAGCCGCGTCACTTGACCCGCTGGTCCGACGGTCATCCGTGTCTTCCGTCGTCCTGCGCGTCACACCGGGCCCGCGATTCACCTTCGGGCAAGCCGGTATCGCGCCACTGGCCCGTGGTACCGAGCTGCCGGAAGCCTTTGCAACCGGAGCGACCGCCGAGGCTGATGTGATTGGGGATGCTGCATCAGCCGCGGTAACGGCTTGGCGCGCAGAGGGCCGCCCCCTTGCGAACGTCTCTGACCAGTCAATCACGGCACGGCATGAGGCCTCGCAACTGGACGTCCAGATCATCGTTGAGCCCGGACCCGAGCTGACCTTTGGCACCATCACGGTGGACGGCAACGAAGCGGTCCGCACGGAGCGCGTTCTGGCAATCGCGGGCATCCCCGCCGGTGTTTACGACCCTGCCATGATCGACCGCGCCGAGGCCAACCTGCGCCGCACAGGCGCGTTTTCGTCGGCAACCGTCATCGAAAGCGACACGGCAGAGGGGTCCACCCTGCCGCTGACCCTGTCTGTCGTCGAACAGACCCCGCGCCGCGTGGGCGCTGGCATCGAATATTCAACCGTCTCCGGACTGACGCTGTCCGGCTTCTGGCTGCACCGTAATCTTCTTGGCGGGGCGGAACGGCTGCGCATCGACGGGGAGGTCACCGGCCTGTCCGGCGGCACTGGCGGGATCGATTATACGCTTGGGGCCAGCTTCCTGCGACCCGCCACATTCCGGCAGGACACGGACTTCTTTGCCAACGCCATGATCGAACAGCTGGACGAGCCCAGTTATTTCGAGCGCAACGCCAACATCGAGGCGGGCATCATCCGACGCATTAACGACGACGTCGTGCTGGAATACGGGGTTGGCTACGCCACCGGTGAGGTTTCGGACGCATTGGGCGATCGCAGCTACAGTCTGTTCTATCTGCCGCTTGAAGGCACCATTGACCGGCGCAACGACGCCTTCAACCCGACCTCGGGCTACTACGCCAACCTGTCGATTGCGCCCTTCGCGGGGCTGGATGGCACGGACAGCGGCGCGCGGATCGTGGGCGACGCACGCATCTATCGTAGTTTCGGCGCGGATGACCGCGTCACCTTGGCCGCCCGCGGCCAGCTTGGCTCGATCCTCGGCGCTGAGGCGACGAATATCCCTTCCAGCTATCTGTTCTATTCAGGTGGCGGCGGCACCGTCCGCGGGCAGGCCTACCAATCGCTGGCTGTCGACCTTGGGGGCGGCAACGAAATCGGCGGCACGTCGTTCTTCGGGGCACAGCTGGAAGCACGAGTGAACGTGACGGATACCATCGGCGTTGTCGGCTTCTATGACTACGGTTTCATCGGGGTGGATGAGCTGCCTTTTGAAAACGGCGACTGGCACGCGGGCGCGGGCCTTGGGTTGCGGTACAACACCGGCATCGGCCCGATCCGGCTGGACGTCGCGACCCCGACAACCGGCACCAGCGCCGGAGAGCGGATCGAGGTCTATATCGGGATCGGACAAGCGTTTTGAGGCGGCTTTTCCTTACTCTTATTTGCGTCGTTTGGGCGGCCAGTGCTGTGGCGCAGTCCACTGAGGACGACCGAGATTTCCTGACGGGCCTGATCGAAGACGCGGTGTCCAACGACAATATGACCGTGCGGCTGATCAATTTTCAGGGCGCGCTGAGTTCCGAGGCCACCGCCGACAGTATCACCATTGCCGACCCCGACGGTGTCTGGCTGCAACTGGACGACCTGACCTTCGCGTGGTCACGCTCTGCCTTGTTGTCAGGGCGGGTTGAGGTTGAGACCCTGAGCGCAGAGCGGATCGAACTGATCCGCCTGCCCAGCCCTGCTGCAGCACAGGACGACCTGCCGACGGCCGAGGCGCAGCCTTTCAGCCTGCCTGACCTCCCCGTATCCGTGAACATCGACGAAGTCTCGGCAACTGAAATCATCCTGACGGAGGCCCTGCTGGGCGAACCCGTGCGGGCGCGGTTCGAAGGGTCATTGACCTTGGCGGACGGCGCGGGCGATGCGGACCTGCTCCTCGACCGGATCGATAGCAAGACCGGCCGGTTCGAGGTTGATGCGACCTATCAGAATGAAAGCCGTCAGCTGGCGCTCTTGCTGGAAGCCGAGGAAGGCCCGAACGGGATCGCGGCGCGACTGTTGAACCTGCCCGACCGTCCGGCCGTCAGCTTGTCCGTGACCGGTGACGCACCGCTGGATAACTTCGCGGCGCAAATCGCGCTGGCCACGGATGGCACGGACCGGATCACCGGTGCGGTCACCCTCTCGCAGCCTTCTGGCACGATTGACCGCGCATTCGGCGTCGACCTGCGCGGTGATCTGCGGCCCCTTCTGGCCTCACAATACCATCCGTTTTTCGGTGCCAGCACGGTGCTGCGCACACAAGGCACGGTGTTTGGCATGGGCGGGCTGCGCCTGACGGACCTGACGCTTGCCGCCGATCAGCTGGTTCTGCGTGGATCGGCCCGTCTGGACGCCCAAAGCTGGCCCGAAGCGATTGATCTGCGGGGCCGTTTGGGCACCGGCGACGGCAACCGCGTGCTGCTTCCGATTGGCGGCGCTTCAACCGAAGTCAGCGGGATGAGCCTGAACATCCAGTATGACGCCAATGACGGGAACGAATGGACGGGGGCCTTCGACATCACATCCCTGACCCGCGAAGGGATCACGATCGACGCGCTGGCCTTGTCCGGTGGCGGCATATTCGTGCCAGGTGCCGGTGCGACCGATGGCAGGTTCACGGCGGATATGACCTACGCGGCGCGGGGGCTCGCGCTGGATGACGCCGCCTTGTCGGAGGCCATCGGCACAGACATCGAAGGGACGCTGGCCGCGCGGCGGACGGAAGGGTCGGCCTTTGCCCTCGACCGGCTGACATTTCTGGGGGCCGGTATCGAAGGCCTTTTGCGGGCTACCATTGAGGGGCCGGATGACAGGTTCCGCACCCAAGCCTTCCTCGACGTTGAGGCCGAAGAGTTTGAGAGGTTCTCGGCCCTTGCCGGTTTGGACTTGACGGGTGCAGGCGAAATTTCTGCCCAAGGTCAGGCACAGCCGTTCGACGGCATCTTTGATGCGTCAATCACGGCCACAACAGATGATCTTGGCGTGGGGATCGCGCAGATTGATCCGCTTCTGCGCGGTGAGGCAATGGTCGCAATCGACGTTGAACGCGACACCCAAGGCACGCGGATCCCGCGCCTTCAGGTGACAAGTGACGCGGTAACGGCCAGCGGTTCGGCCAGCCTGACGTCGACGACAGCACAGGCAAACATCGAAGCGGCGCTACGGGACGTCGCGCTGATCCAGCCCGGATTGAACGGCCCCGCGCGCCTGTCTGCAGATGTGTCCACCGATGAGTCTGGGGCCATCACACTGGATGTGACCGCCAACGCGCCGGACGCCACCGTCACCCTGGATGGCGTCGCAAGACCGATTGAGGGCGGCTACGATGTCGCCGCTCAAGCCGACGGGTCGGTGAATGATCTGTCCGCTTACGGTGAACTGATCGGCCAACGTCTGACGGGTGGGCTTTCAATGGCGCTGGACGGCACTTACGCCACCACGTCAGGGGCGTTGTCCGCAGTCGTCACGGCGCGTACCCGCGACATCGGGATCGGGACCACGGTGGTTGACCGCGTTCTGGCGGGCCTTGGCCGGATTGACGCCGACGTCAGCCTGTCGGACGCCGGCCGACTGCGGCTGGACGCCCTTGATTTAGCCTTTCCCAACCTGAGTGCGAACGGAACGGTCGCGTCGTCCGGCGCTGATACGATGGCAGACCTTTCTGTCCGGCTGCGGGATATCGCCTTGCTGGTTTCGGATTTCTCGGGCCCAGTGACAGCCGACATCACTGCACGGCAGGACAGCGCGGGATGGCAGGTCACGGGGGCAGCAGATGGCCCTGTCGGAACCAATGCAAATGTCACGGGTCGGGTGGCAAATAGCGGCTCGCTTGATCTGGATGTGTCGGGCAGCGCGCCGCTGGCTTTCGCGAACCTTTACATAGCACCACGCCAGATCAACGGGCTTGCGACATTTGATCTGTCGGTGGATGGCCCTGCCGCCCTCACCTCTGTGCGCGGCCCTGTTTCCATTCAGAACGCCCGCTTTGCGGCACCCACTCTCGGTCAGGCTATTGAAAACCTGAATGGCACGCTTTTGCTGGCGGGTGGCACGCTACGTGTTGATCTAGGCGGCACCAGCGCAGCGGGCGGCCAGATCGCTGTTAGTGGCCCTATCGATTTGCAAGCGCCCTATCAGGCGGGCCTTCGGGCGGAACTGCGGGACATCGTGGTGCGTGACCCCGAATTGTACCAGACAACGGCCAACGGGGCGATCACGGTGCAGGGTCCGTTGGCCGGAGGGGCAGCAATTGCAGGCGTCATCGACCTTGGACAGGTCGATGTGCAGGTGCCGTCGACCGGCGTCAGCGCCTTGGGAAGTTTGCCAGAGGTGACCCATCTGGGACCCCGCCTGGACGTGCGCCAAACCCTTGCGCGGGCTGGGGTGACAGAAGCCCAATCCTCGACACAGACGCCGGAACAATCCAGCGCGGGCGGCTTTCCGGTCGACCTGACCATCCGCGCGCCCAGCCGTATCTTTGTGCGGGGGCGCGGGTTGGACGCGGAACTCGGCGGTCAATTGCAGCTCACCGGCACGACCAACAACATCATCCCGATTGGCCGGTTCGATCTCGTCCGTGGACGGCTGAGCATCCTTGGCCAACGGTTCGAGCTGGACGAAGGCTTTGCCCAGCTGCAAGGGGATTTCTCGCCCTTCTTGCGGCTGGTCGCGACGACCGAGGCTGCGAGCGGAACTCTGGTGAGCATCATCGTCGAAGGCGAAGCGGACGACATCGATGTGCGGTTTGACAGCTCGCCTGAGCTGCCGCAGGACGAAATCCTCGCACAGCTCTTGTTCGGTCGCGATTTGTCGTCCATCTCGCCGTTGCAGGCGGTGCAACTGGCCTCCGCAGTGGCGACGCTTGCGGGTTCGGGCAACGGGGGCGTGGTGGGCAGTTTCCGCGAAGACCTTGATCTGGATGATCTGGATATCATTACGGATGACGACGGGAATGCTGCGGTACGCGCCGGCAAATATCTGTCAGAGAACGTCTATACGGATGTGACGGTCGGCGCTGGTGGCACGACGGAAATCAACCTCAACATCGACATTGACCGTAACTTCACCGCCCGCGGGTCTGTCGCCTCGGACGGTGAAACCAGCATCGGTATTTTCTTCGAACGGGACTACTAGGGGCCTACGGCATCAATAGGTTTCACCCGTGAAAGGGACACGCCGCCCATTGGCCCTGCCCGCTCTTTTCCATCACAGGTCGGGCCTTGGCGCAGACGTCTTGCGCCTTGGGACAACGTGTCCGGAACACACAGCCCGAAGGCGGTGACAGGGGCGACGGCAAATCTCCCTCAAGAACCGGTCGCGCCCGCGCGCGCTCTGCCTTCGGATCGGGGATCGGCACGGACGAAATCAGCGCCTGCGTATAGGGGTGCGTAGGGGTGCGGGTCACAGCCTTTGCCGGCCCCACTTCCATCGGGCGGCCCAGATACATCACAACGATCCGGTCGCTGATATGTTTCACGACACTCAGGTCATGGGCAATGAAGATCATCGACAGCCCCATGTCCGACTGGATTTCCTTCAGCAGGTTCACCACCTGCGCCTGCACGGAAACATCCAAAGCCGAGACGGGTTCATCACAAACCAGCAGTTTGGGGTTCAGGATCAACGCGCGGGCAATACCGATCCGCTGGCACTGGCCGCCTGAGAACTCGTGCGGGTAGCGGTTGATCAAATTGGGCAGCAGCCCCACCCGTTCCATCAATTCCCCGACACGGCGTTTGACCTCGGCCCGCGATGTGCCGGGTTCATGGGTCACAAGGGGTTCGGCGATGATGTCCCCAACGGTCATGCGCGGGTTCAGCGCGGCCAGCGGGTCTTGGAACACCATCTGGACGTCGCGCCGGTGCCGACGCCGTTCTTGCGGGGACATGCTTATAAGGCTTTTCCCCTGATAAAGGATATCGCCGGACGTCGTGGGCACCGTACCGATAATCGCTCGTGCCAGCGTGGATTTGCCCGACCCGCTTTCACCCACAAGACCCAGCGTTTCACCGGCCTGCAGATCGATGCTCAGGCCGGACACGGCGTGCAGCTTGCGGGACGGGGTCCACGGCCAGGCGCCTTGGGGCCGGACATCGAACACGACGGACAGATCCCGAACGGACAAAAGTGGATCAGACATCGGCCACCTCCGACAGGCTGGCATGGCAAGCGCGCAGACGGCCTTCGTCAAATGCATCAAGCGCCGGTTTTTGCGCCGGACAGATGTCCTTGGCAATCTCACACCGTTGGGTGAAGGGGCAGCCCGCTGGCAGGTTCGACATATCGGGCGGCTCGCCTGCGATGGTCAGAAGGGCGTCGTCGTCGCGGTCAAGGCGTGGGACAGCGCGTAGCAGGCCCTTGGTGTAGGGATGGCTTGGGGCCTCGAACACTGCCTCGGTCGGTCCTTGTTCCATGATCTGGCCGCCATAGAGGACGAGCGTGCGGTCGCAGGCATCCGCCACGATCCCGAGGTCATGGGTGATCAGGATAATCGCCGTGCCAAACTCGTCACGGATTTCCGCAAGCAGCGCCATGATCTGCGCCTGCACGGTCACATCAAGGGCGGTCGTGGGCTCATCCGCGATCAACAGGCGCGGACGGCAGAGCAGCGCCATGGCGATCATGATCCTCTGCCGCATCCCGCCAGAGAATTCATGCGGGTACATCGTGATCCGCGCCTTGGCGTCGGGGATGCGCACTGCATCCAGCATCCGCGCGGACTCCGCCACGGCGTCCCGTTTGGACATGCCTTTGTGCAGTTGCAGGACTTCGGCCATCTGGTCACTGACCCGTAGGTAGGGGTTCAGGGAAGTCATCGGGTCCTGAAAGATCATCCCGATCTGGTTGGCGCGGAAAGCGTTCAACTTGCGCGGCGTCAGCGACAACAAGTCGGTGCCGTCAAACACGGCCTTGCCGGTTGCCCCGCCATTGCGGGCCAGCAGCCCCATGATAGCAAAGGCCGTTTGGCTTTTGCCCGAGCCGCTTTCGCCCACGATGGCCAGCGTTTCACGTTCATCGATGCCGAACGACAGCCCGTTCACCGCGTTCACGGGGCCATCATTGGTGCGGAAGGTCACCGTCAGGTCGGAAACATCCAGAAGCATTTACCGATCCTTCGGGTCGAGCGCGTCGCGCAGGCCATCGCCCACGAAGAAGAACGCGAAAAGGGTAATCAGGAAGAACGCCAGCGGATAGAGCAGCATCCAAAGCGTGCCATTGTTCATCTGCCGCGCGCCGAGGTTGATGAGCGCCCCGAGGGACGTGTTGGGTTCTTGGACGCCAAGGCCGAGGTAGCTGACGAAGCTTTCGAACAGGATGATTTCCGGCACCAGCAGGGTGGCATAGACGATGACGATGCCCGCCAGATTGGGCACGATGTGGCGCAGGATGATCGTGAAAGGCGACACGCCCGTGGCAATCGCAGCCTCGACAAATTCCTTGTTCTTGATTGTCAGAGTCTGACCCCGCGCAATCCGCGCCATGTTCAGCCAAGAAATCAACCCGATCCCGATGAACAGCATCAAGAGCGACCGCCCGAAGATGACCAGCATCAGGATCAGGACGAACATGAACGGGATGGATAAAAGGATGTCGACAATCCGCATCATGATGCTGTCCACACGCCCGCCCAAATACCCCGCAACAGCCCCGTATAGCGTCCCAAGGAAAACCGCGACGATGGCGCCGATCACCCCCACCAACAGGGAGATGCCGGTGCCTTGAACCACGCGGGCAAACAAGTCGCGCCCGTCTTGGTCGACACCAAAGTAGTGGCCCGTCTCGATCGACGGCACACCGCGATAGGCGTTGGCGCCCATCAGGCTGAAGTCGACGAAGTCCGGTTCATACTTGGCAAAGTAGCTGCCGAAGATCGCGAACAGCGTCACGGCGATCAGCACGATCAGGCCTGCGACAGCGGCCTTGTTGCGAAAGAACCGTGCCCAGGCGTCCTGCCAAAGGGACCGGCCACGGACCTCCGCCAAGTGGGCCGCGTCATTGATCAGATCGACGTCGGAATTTCCCATCATCGCCATGGCATCAATACCGGATTTTGGGGTCGATCCATGCATAAAGGATATCGACCAAAAGATTGAACAGGATCGTCAGCGCGCCCACAAGGATCGTGATCCCCATGATCACCGCGTAGTCACGGTTGAAGGCGGAATTCACAAAGAACTGCCCGATCCCCCCCGTAGAGAACGCCACGTCCACCACAACGGAACCCGTGATCATGCCCACCATCGCAGGCCCGAGGTAAGAGATGACAGGCAACATTGCGGGCTTGAGCGCATGACGCCAGATCACGCGGCGCATGGGCAGGCCTTTTGCCAGTGCCGTGCGGATGAAGTTGGAATTCATCACCTCCAACATCGACGACCGCGTGATCCGCGCGATGGAGGCCATATAGGACGTGGACAGCGCGATCACGGGCATAATGACGTGATCCCATTGGCCTCCGTTCCAGCCCCCCCCCGGCAGCCAGCCCAACCAAAGGGTGAAGATCAGCACAAGGATCGGGGCCATCACGAAGTTGGGCAGCGCCTGCGCCCCGATGGTGATGCCCACGGCAAAATAATCCAGCCACGTATTCTGGCGGATCGCGGCGGCCACTCCGAGCGACACACCGACGATGACCGCAACCAGCGCAGACCACGCGCCATAGGTCAGCGTCACGGGAAAGCCTTGGGCGATCACGTCGTTCACCGTGCGGTCACGGTACTGGAACGACGGACCGAAATCGAAATGCAGGACCACGTTTTTGACGTAGTCGAACATCTGTTTCCAATATGGTTGGTCCAGCCCGTAGCGTTCCAGCACATTGGCCATCACTTCGGGCGGCAGCGGGCGTTCGCTGTCGAAGGGGCCGCCGGGGGCCGCGAACATCAACACGAACGAAAAAATGACAAGGATCAGTAGTGTGGGCACGGCAATCGCCAGCCGCTTCACGATGAAACTGAACATAGGTGGTTCCCCAAAAAGGATCCGCGCCAGACCTGACGGGCCCAGCGCGGATCTTGGTCCTAAACGTTACTCACCAGCGGTGATGTAGAGGTCCTTGGAGTACCAGTTCTGAAGGAAGTTTTCCGTCGGCCAGTTGGCCAGGTTCTCGTCCTTCATGCGCACGGAGGCGTAGTGGTAGATCGGGATGATCGCCGTTTCCTCGGATGCGATGCGCTCGACTTCCATGTAAAGCGGCATGGCGTCTTCGGCAGTCTTGGCCTCGGCCATCAGGGCGTCGATCTCTTCGTTCACGAACTTGCCGTCGTTGTAGGACGAACCAGAGGTGAACAGATCAAGGTAGGTGCTGGGTTCGTTGTAGTCCGCACACCAGCCCGCACGCGCAACCTGATAGTTTTGCTCACCACGGGTGTCGAGGTACGTCGCCCATTCCTGATTGGCGAGTTCCGTTTCAACACCCAGCGTCTGCTTCCACATCTGGCCGATGGCCACAGCGATGGACCGGTGGCTGTCAGACGTGTTGTAAAGGATTTCGACCGTCAGGGGTTCGCCGTCGGTGCCGTAACCTGCTGCTGCCATCAGCTCTTGTGCTTTGGCGTTGCGTTCCTCTTGCGACATGCTGGCGATGTCGATGTCAGGCGTCTGCCAGCCGGACACAGCCCAGTGGGTGAAGGTGTAGGCTTCTTTCTGACCACCGGCGAGGATATTGTCGACGATCACGCCGCGATCAACGGCCAGCGACAGAGCCGCACGGACGTTGGGGTCCTGCAGCGCAGGGTTGCCGCTGTCGGTGTGGTTGATCAGGTAGTAGTAGGAGCACGAGCTTGGGAAGCTCAGCGCCTCACCGGGGTATTCCGCGCTCAGACGCGGGAACTGGCCAGCGGGCACGTCCATCACCAGATCAATCTCACCAGCCAGATAGCGGGTCAGGGCCTGGTTGCTGTCGTTGATGATCAGCGCCGTGACCTCATCAATGATTGTTGCGTCGTTATTCCAGTAGCTTTCGTTACGCACGCGCACCAGCTTTTCGCCAGGCACGTATTCGGACAGAACATAAGCGCCGTTAGACACGAAGTTGCCCGGATCGGTGTAATTGTCGCCACCGGCCTCAACCGCTGCGCGGTTCGCTGGGAACGTGGTGGGGAAGGTCAGCATCTGCGGGAAGTAGGGGCGCGGTGCGTCGATCGTGTAAACGACCGTGCGGTCGTCAGGCGCGGACACGCCCAGATCTTCCACGGGCATTTCACCTGCGATCACGGCGCCCGCGTTCTCGACACCCATCACTTCGATGTACCAAGAATACGGCGAGGCATTGGCCGGATCAGCCGCACGCTGCAGGCCATACACAAAGTCGCCAGCCACAACGGGATCACCGTTGGACCACACTGCATTTTCACGAAGCGTGAAAGTATAGGTCAGTCCGTCTTCGGAGACTTCAAAGCTCTCGGCGACACCGGGGAGGGCTTCACCCGAGGCACTTTCAACCATCAAACCTTCAAAGAGGTCACGGGCGACAGAGGACCCTTCAACATCTTCAACGAACTGCGGGTCGATCGAGGGGAAATCGTCAAGAATGGAGTAACTAAAGCTCTGCTCCGAGGCGAGCGTCTCACCCGTCACGGGGTGCGTCGCATGGCCGTCGGCCCAGACAGCGCCGCCGGTTGCAATCAGTGCAGCCGCCGTCGTGGCGAGAAGTTTTGTTTTGAATGTCATGAGGAAACTCCCTTGTTGCGCAGCCGACTGCAAATGCGTCTGGCTGTCGTTAGCAGGACCCTGCGGTTGTCCGCAGGATTGGGAGGTATCCTCAGGGGAGTCGCAGAATAACGCAAGCGTCATCGGCGGTTGACCTTAGGGCGCTTCGCTGAAATCCGCACAATTTGCGGGCAAAAGCACAGCAAACAAGCAAGGATCAGCAGGCCAGATCAGACGTCTTCGAACACCTTGCGGGCCACGCGAAAACACTCCAGCGCCTGTGGAACACCGCAGTAAATGCCAATCACATGGATGATCGCGCGCACTTCTTCATGGGTGACGCCGTTGTTGATCGCGCCCTTCAGGTGGATTTCCCATTCGTGCATTTTGCCCAAAGCGCCGATCATCGACAGGTTCATCATCGACCGTGTTTTGGCGTCGATCACATCGTCGCCCCAGCCAAACCCCCAGCACCACGCTGTCATGGCCTCTTGAAAGGGCCGTGTGAAATCATCGGCGGCAGCGAGGTTCTTTTCCACGTATTCGGCCCCAAGGGTCGCCTTGCGTTGCTCAAGGCCTTTGAGGAAGAGGTCTTCGTCAAATGTGCTCATGTGTGATCCTTTCTGGGGTCGTTCTTGGGTCCAACCCGGTCGCGGGTGGCGCGTGCCGCACTAGCTATTCAGTTTAATCGCGACGTTCTTTGTCTGTACGTAATTCCAAAGCGCCTCACGCCCCTTTTCGCGGCCATAACCGGATTTTCCGTAGCCGCCAAACGGGGTTTCGACGCCCCCAGCGAACCATTCATTGACGAACACCTGCCCCGCCCGCACCTGACGGGCAGCCTGCGTGGCGCGGTCGAGATTGCGCGTGAAAACACCGCCAACGAGTCCATAAGGCGTGCCATTGGCAATCTTGATAGCCTCCGCGTCGTTCGACGCCTTTAGCACCGAGACGACGGGCCCGAAGACCTCTTCGTTGGCGATGGTCATATCGGGGGTGACGTTTGTCACCACGGTGGGTTCAAGGAACGCACCGGGACGGTTTAGGGGCCGCCCGCCGGTCGCGACCGTAGCCCCCTGTGCTTGCGCGTCTGACACCATGCCCGCCGCGCGGTCCCGTTGTTTGTCAGACACCATCGCGCCCATCGTTGCGCCGAATTCCGGCTGCTCGATCCCCGGTTTGACGGTGATGGACTGGGCGACGCTCACCATCCGTTCAACCAACTCGTCATGGATGCTTTCATGGGCAATCACGCGGCTCATGGCGGAACAGACCTGACCTGCGTTGAAATAGATGCCCCAGCGGACGTCCTTTTCGAAGGCATCAAGGTCAGCGTCCTCACAGACGATTGCCGCCGATTTGCCGCCCAACTCCAAAACGCAAGGCACCACGTTCTGCGCGGCGGCGGTTGCAATGGCGATGCCAGTAGGCACCGAACCCGTAAACACGATCTGGTTCACGTCCGGATGCGCAGACAGCGCCGCACCGGCCTCATGCCCCAGACCGCACAGGATGTTCACGGCCCCTGCGGGCAGGCCTACGGCCTCGGCAGCATCCGCGAACCACGCATTGGTCAACGGTGTCAGTTCCGGTGTCTTGATCACGCAGGTGTTGCCGGTGGCAAGGCCCGCCGACAGGGACCGCGCTGTCATCTCCAAAGGATAGTTCCACGGAATGATCTGGGCCGACACGCCGTAGGGCTCATGTGTCGTGAAATCGAAGTACCCTGCGCCTAGAGGGATCGAGCGGCCTTCGACAGTTTCCGCCTGATTGCCGTAGTATTCAAAATAGCGTGCCGCACCGCGCACTTCGATCTCGGCCTCCCACAGGGGTTTGCCCTGTTCCAGCGTCAGGGTTTTGGCGATCTCGTCCAGATGTTCCAGCAGGTAACGGCCCATGGCCTGCACCATGCGGCCCCGTTCCACCGGGCGCAGATCAGACAAGGCACCGGACAGATGCACACGACGCGCGGCCTGCACCGCACGGTCCACGTCACCCGCGTCCGCCAGCGCCTGCTCGGCCAGCTTCTCGCCCGTCGCGGGATTGATTATGTCAATTCTGCCCGCCCCGCCGTCGACCCAAGCCCCGTCGATATAGTTCTGCCAGTAGGTCTTCATGCGATCTGGATCCGATGCTGATAAAGGTGGTCGTAATGCGGTTTCATCCGCCGGTGGACCTGTTGCACCCGTTTCGGGGCGTCGGCCACTTCGACATATTTGCGGGGCTGCGGTTTCAGCCCCGTGGATTTCGCCAGATTGGCATGGAACGACCCACCGTCCCACCAACTGTGCGCGGACGGGTCTCCACCCGGTTCCCAAGACATCGCATCGGGCAGAAACGGGATGCCCACGGCGTCACAAAACGCGGACACGATGCCATCTGGATTCTCCAACAGATCGTCGCTGTCGATGACGGGGGGCGGGGTTCCGTTCAGCGCCCAAAGAAGATCAAACAGCGCGCGTTGTTCGGGAAAGCCCACTTCTAGCTCATCGAAGTCGGGCCATTTGTTGTACATGCTTGAGATGGTCTTGGCCGGATCGCGGATTAGGAAGGCATGGGTGAAGTTCGCGAGGAAATCGGGCGTCCACATGTGGTTGATGTAGTGGGGGAAGTCCTTCAGGAACACCGGCCCCCGTTCCGCCCGCGCCTGAATATCCGCCCAAACGCTGTCGAGGGTGAGACCCGGCGTCGTTTTCTCACCCTCTTTGAAACGAGGCCACAGCGGGTCTTCGCCTTGATACCAAGACTCTCCGAACGGTTCGTGCAGGCAATCAAGATCACCACGCTGACGCATCATCCATTCGAATGCGGTTGAGGTGGATCGAGGTACGGCCCAGAGGGCAACGATCTTATGCATAAGAACCTCTCAGGACATGATACTTCTTCATCTCAAAAGCCCCATCAACTTTCCATGATCCCCCTCCGGCGCGATCCCAAGGCTCTTGAAAATCCGCCAATAGAGCGCCGTGTCATGGCCGATGACAGGTTTGCCCAAGGCGGCCTCAACCTGTGGGGACAGATGGATCGGACGGCGGGGCAAACCGTTTGGTCCCGCGCGGAAATTGCACATGCCGTTGATCAGATAGGCGTCCGCAGTGGGGGCTTTCTCGGCCACGTAGTGGAAGCTCTTCTCAAAAAGTTCGCCGTCGAAAATCCAGCGTTTCGCGTTCACGGTGTCCTGATCAGGGAACCACCCCTGATCAACGAAATTCCCGGCCCAAAGCACGTCAAACCCCGCCTCGCGCAGGAAGCCAGCCGTCCCCTGCCACCAGTCGGGCCAATGGTAGGCCGCGTTCAGGGCGACCTTCTCGACGTTCATGTCCCGCAAGGCCTCAACCATGGCGTAGCCTGCCATGTGGAACTGTGTTTCGTATTTTTCCGACAGATCCTCACAATGCTGGCGGATGCCCTCGACGCCCAAGCCGCTGGCATGAACCCAGTTCGATCCCACCTGCCCGCAAACATCGACGCCGTTGCGCGACATGCAGTGGACGAAATCTTCCATCATGCCGAAGTTGGCTTTGCGCTGGTCCAGCCCGTGGGCGTAGTCTGGCACATGCAGCATCCAGCCGTGCACGCCGACGGTTTCGGGGGCCATGCGCAGGAAATCCGACGGGGCGGCGTCATAGTCAAACGGCGGACAGGTAAAGCCCACCTGATGGGGAAACAGCTTTTGCTCTGGCGTCCACTTGGTCGGCATCATGTCGGGCTGGCTCCGTCGGCAGATCGGGGATGGCGGGGCAGGTCGTCTGTCACCTGCAGCCAGTCCAGATGTTCGGCTGTGTGACAATGCAGTTCGGGCACGTAGGCCTCTGGGTTATCCAAACTGACTCCGTACAGGTGGATTTCACCGGGCCAGCGGGTGCTTTCAAAGCTCATCTGGCTTCCGCAATTTGGACAAAAGGTGCGCGTAGCGATGTCAGACGACTTGTAGCTGGCGCGCTGACCTGTCCACGTCACCTGATCCGGCGCGAACCCCATCCACGCCACAACGGGCGCAGATGCCGCCCGACGGCAGCTTTCGCAATGGCACAGCGCCGTCCATTTCGGCGGGGCGGATAGGCTATAGCGCACGGCCCCGCACAAACAGCCACCCTGTTGCCAAACCTCAGCCATCAATCGCCTCCCGCATCCAG
>JAHDFG010000281.1 GCA_020628265.1 Pseudooctadecabacter sp.
TCAGATGCATGTCCATGGATTTCGATTTTCCGACCAGACGCGTCAGGCGCTGCGTGCCGCCAAGGCCCGCAATGACGCCGAGATTGATTTCAGGCTGTCCGAATTTGGCCGTGTCGGCTGCAATAATGAAATCACACATCATGGCAAGTTCGCAGCCGCCGCCCAGCGCATAGCCCGCCACAGCCGCAATGACCGGTTTTCGTGTTTTCAGGAACCTGTCCGTCTCCGCGCCAAAGAAATTCTGGCGGTACATCTCGACGAACGACTTGTCCGCCATTTCCTTGATGTCCGCGCCTGCCGCAAAGGCCTTGTCCGATCCGGTCAGAACGATACAGCGCACTTTGTCTGAGGCGTCTGCGTCCTCAACCGCGTCGGCCAGTTCCGATAGCAGCGCAGAGTTCAGCGCGTTCATGGCGTCGGGCCGGTTCAAAGTGATGAGGGCAACGTCGTCCGAGATTTCGACGATAAGGGTTTCATAGGCCATACGGGACAGTCCCTGATGATGTCATGAGCGCACAGGGTTACCAGAGCTGCGGCAACAGGCAAGCTATCTTTGGCATTTGGGGCAGTAGAATGTGGATCGACCAGATTGTGTGATCCGCGCGACCGTCCCGTCGCAATCAGGGGTCTGACAAGGCTGTCCTTCGCGGTCGTAGGCCTGAAACCCGTGTTGAAAATAGCCTAACTCGCCATCCGCCTGACGGTAATCGCGGAGCGACGATCCCCCCGCTGCGATGGCCTCTGACAGCACTTCGCGGACCAGTGGGACGAGAGAGGCCACACGCGCCTTGGACAACGCGCCCGCTTTGCGTTTGGGGTTGATGCCTGCGCGGAACAGGACCTCGCACACATAGATGTTGCCCAGACCTGCGACGATCCGTTGGTCCAGAAGGGCGGTTTTGATCGGGGTGTTCTTGCCGGAGAGTTTTTCGATCAGATAGGTCTCGTTAAAGGCGTTGCCCAAGGGTTCCGGCCCGATGGGTTTGATCAACCAATGCCCCTCCAGCTGCGCTGTCTTCGCGAGGTCCATCGCGCCGAAGCGGCGCGGATCGTTAAAGGTGATGCGGGCGCCGTTTTCCATGTGGAAGACGACATGGTCATGCTTTTCCGGAGCGGGATGTGTGTGGTGGAATTGCCCCAATGGATCGCCTGACACGGTCATACGGCCGGACATCCCAAGGTGGATGATTAGCGTCTCACCGGTGTCGAGGTCCGCGAGGATGTACTTTGACCGACGGCGCAAGGCAGTTACTTTGGCCCCTGTCAGCCGTTCGGCCATGTTGTCAGGGAACGGCCAGCGCAGGTCGGGGCGGTTCACGTCCGCCCGTTCGATCACCTGCCCTTCCATAGAAGGTGCTAATCCACGGCGGACGGTTTCAACCTCGGGCAACTCGGGCATCAGGCGGCCCGCGCCAGTTTGGCCATGAAGCCCAAGGCGGGATCGTGAGTGCCCAAGCGCTCCATCAGTTCACGGTAACCGGAGAATCGTGCTGGCACCCTCATCGACCGACCGTCACGGCTGATCACCTTTAGACCGCGCACGAAAGACTTCCCCAAGGGTTCAACCGACGCAATCTGGTCGAAAGCGATCCGGTCCCGCGCATAAAGCACCCTGCGACGTTCGATGTGCCGCTCCCCCACGATGAGACGGGTCTGGTTCGCCTCGATGATGCCCATGGCGCAAATGGCAAACCCTGCCAAACCTGCGAACGTCCACCAATTATCAGACGTCGGTTCATCAGGCAGGACGAGGAACGCGTAGAACAATGCCCCTGCACCAAAGAGGATTAACGCGAACCAGATCATCCCACCCACGCCATTGGGGCGCATCACCAGCACTTCGGTCGTGCCAATGCCTGTTTCGTGGCGGACTTTTTTGCGGTCTGCGTCTGTTCGCAACCCGTGGGTCGGGTCCGCCATCGCCTTCTTGGTGGATTTGCCGACGACCCACCATTTCCAAACGATCAGCGGGATGAACACCAAGAAGAGGATTATGAAAAGGCCAGGATTGGACGCAATTGCGCCCGGAAGGCCCTGCAAGGCGTCAAACCGTTCTGCAAAATAGCTGCCCATGCCCTGCACGATCTCCTTGCGCTGATTTGGCCGTTTGTATCTGAAGGATGGACGCTATATCTGCGAAGTGAACGACGCAAGGTGCCTGATATGACGGAAGAACAAACAACTCACTTCGGGTTTGAAACGGTGCCTGAAACGGAAAAGGCGGGCCGTGTCCAAGGCGTCTTTTCGAGCGTCGCCAGCAAGTATGACGTGATGAACGATGCCATGTCGCTTGGCATCCACCGCCTGTGGAAAGATGCGATGATGGATTGGCTGGCCCCGCGCGGCGGTCAGCGGCTGCTGGATGTGGCTGGCGGAACGGGCGATATTTCGTTCCGATTTTTGAAGCGCGCAGGGCACGGCCACGCCACCGTTCTGGACCTGACAGAGCCGATGCTGATCGAAGGCCGCAAACGGGCCGAGGCCGAACGGCTGGGCGAGAGCCTTGATTGGGTGGTGGGCGACGCCATGGCGCTGCCGTTCGATGACAACACATTCGACGTCTACACGATCAGCTTCGGCATCCGAAATGTGACCCGCCCGCAGGAGGCCCTGAACGAAGCTTACCGAGTGTTGAAACCCGGCGGGCGTTTGATGGTGTTGGAGTTCAGCCATATCCCCAACGACCTGCTGCAGCGGCTCTATGATTTCTATTCGTTCAACGCGATCCCAGTTATGGGCAAGGTGATCACGGGCGACCGAGACAGTTACCAGTATCTTGTGGAATCGATCCGCAAGTTCCCCGATCAGGACACGTTCCTTGATATGGTGCGCACGGCCGGTTTCGATAACGCCA
>JAHDFG010000282.1 GCA_020628265.1 Pseudooctadecabacter sp.
TGCCCCATTCCACCCAATTCACCATTGTAAGTGATGAGCGGACCAAAGGCGCCAAAGCCTATGGCACCCGCGACCAAAAATTCAGGCGTAATGTTTTCAAAATCCTCGCTCGGAGACGGGAAATAGGCCACGCCAAGGATTTCCGTATCGGACGTGGCCGTCGTCGACGCCAGCGGCACCATGAAGACGTGATCGTCAGGGCCGTCCTTTTCCATCGTCAAACGATAAGCATGTTCGTAGACCGGCTGGGCGTTGATGGCGACCTCGTCCAGCGGGCCTGCATGCTGGGACGCGGTAAAAGCACCGATGTTGACGGCATCAGGCGGGCCTGCGGCCAAAGCTGCGGCCTTGGTGACCTCAAGCTCGTTGGATTTCACCTGAAGAAAATAACCCAGACCAAGGATGGCCACCGCAATCACGGCAAGGCCAATCGGACCCAGCCGCAGAAACTTCATCACTAAATTTGCAAAAGACATCACGCTGCCTCCGTTCAATAGATGGTGAATGGTTTGCAGACGTCTTGGGCAAAATTCAGGCAGTGTTCGGTCCATTTCACGCCGAGGTTGCATGGGACTGCATGGCGCGGGCGCAGAAACTGGCGATATTTCGGTGGGGCCTCTGGCCCTATCTGGCGTGCTTTGAAACAGTGATAGTATGCCATAACGCGCGAAACGCGCCCTTGATTCTAGCCGGAGGTCTGAACAATGGACGGAATGACAGCAAACGATCTAAGCCATGTGGTTGACGCCGACCGCGCCCACGTCTGGCACCACCTGATCCAGCATAAACCGTTCGAGACGGGCGAGCCGCGCATCATTGTCGAAGGCAAGGGCATGCGCGTCTGGGACCAGCACGGCAAGGAGCACCTTGATGCCGTCGCCGGTGGGGTCTGGACCGTCAACGTGGGCTACGGCCGCGAAAGCATCGCCAACGCGGTGCGCGACCAGATCCTGAAGATGAACTTCTTTGGCGGCACGGTCGGGTCCGTTCCGGGCGCGCTCTTCGCTGAAAAGCTCATCGCGAAGATGCCCGGCATGACGCGGGTGTACTATTGCAACTCCGGCTCCGAGGCGAACGAGAAGGCCTTCAAGATGGTCCGCCAGATCGCCCACAAGCGTTATGGCGGCAAGAAGACCAAGATCCTCTATCGTGACCGCGATTACCACGGGTCCACGCTGGCGACGATGTCGGCTGGCGGGCAGGACGAGCGGAATGCGCAATACGGCCCCTTCGCGCCCGATTTCATCCGCGTCCCGCACTGCATGGAATACCGCAAGCACGAACAGGACGGCGCACCGGATCAGAACTACGGCGAATGGGCCGCAAACCAGATCGAAGAGGTCATCCTGCGCGAAGGCCCCGACACCGTCGGTGCGCTCTGCCTTGAGCCTGTCACCGCTGGCGGCGGCGTCATCACCCCGCCCGAAGGCTATTGGGAGCGCGTGCAGGAGATTTGCGAAAAGTACGACATCCTGCTGCACATCGACGAAGTGGTCTGTGGCATGGGCCGCACCGGTGTCTGGTTCGGCTATCAGAACTACGGCGTGAAGCCGGACATCGTGACCATGGCCAAGGGTGTGGCGTCCGGCTACGCGGCGATTTCGTGCTGCGTGACGTCAGAGAAGGTGTTCGAGCTGTTCAAGGACGACGCAAGCGATCCCATGAACTACTTCCGCGACATCTCAACCTTTGGCGGCTGCACCGCAGGCCCTGCCGCAGCGCTGGAAAACATGCGCATCCTTGAGGACGAGGACCTGCTGGGCAACACCCTGACCATGGGCGCGCGGATGATCGACAACCTGAACGCACTGGCCGAGAAGCACGCCGTCATCGGCGACGTGCGCGGCAAGGGCCTGTTCTGTGGCGCCGAACTGGTCGCCGACCGCGCCACCAAAGAGCCCCTGCCCGAGAAGCTGGTGCAGGCCGTCGTGGGCGACTGCATGGCGCAGGGCGTCATCATCGGCGCCACGAACCGCAGCGTTCCGGGCAAGAACAACACGCTGTGTTTCTCGCCGCCACTGATCGCCACGGCGGACGATATCGACGAGATCACCAATGCCGTGGACGGGGCGCTGGGCCGCGTGCTGGGATAAAGCACCACACATAAACAAAACGGGGGCCGGGCTACGCTGTAGACCCGGCCCTGTCTTTTGGTGATAGTGACGGGGACGACGATTTAGACTGAGGCCCCTTTTCCATGATCCGCGCTTTTCTGACCCTGCTGCTTTTGACCTTTGCCCTGCCCGCAGCCGCCCAAAACACCTGCGACTATGCCAACGACAACGAATGTGACGAAGAACGCTACGGCGGTCAGGGCTATTGCGATGCGGGAACGGACACCGCCGACTGCTCATTGTTGAGCGCGGGGATCGCGGACGACTCTTGTGTCTTTGCCAATGACGGAGAGTGTGACGAATACCGCTATGCCGGGACGGGCTCCTGTCAGGACGGTTCGGACACGACCGACTGTGCCGCGTGGGTTGTTGAGCGGGAGGCAACCTTCCTTGAACGCGCGCAGGCGCTGGGCATCGACGCGGGCAGCATCTCGAACCTTGGCAACAACACCTGCCGTTGGGCCTATGACGATGAATGCGACGATCTGCGGTTCGGCGGCACGGGCGCCTGTGACAGCGGCACCGACGCGATGGACTGTCTTGCCTTGGTGGATCAATCCGCAGCGGCCCCCACATTGGGCGGGGGCGACAATACCTGTGTGTTTGCCAATGACGGCGAGTGCGACGAGACGCAGTACGGCGGCGGTGGCTTCTGCGAAGCGGGCACCGATACGGCGGATTGCAGCGCCCAGATCACGGCGGCCCCTACTGCGACAGGCGATGACAGCTGTGTCTT
>JAHDFG010000283.1 GCA_020628265.1 Pseudooctadecabacter sp.
TCTCGGTGCCCTTGGCCATGGCCATGGCGGCCCTTGCGTCCACTGTGGGAATGTTTGGCAATCTTGTCTTCGCCGCGATCAAACGGGACCGCGGGGTCAAGGACTGGTCGCACCTGATCCCAGGGCAAGGCGGGTTCGTGGATCAGCTGGACAGCGTGATCTTTGCAGCCCCGATCTTCTATCACGTGACAAACCTGATCTACCCATAAGACGTGGGACGGCGGGCGGGGCGTCTTTGACCCCTATAGGGTCAAACCGCGCCGCGCGGCGTCCTCAAGGCAGGCGAAAATCGCCGACAACGGGGTAATGATCTGTCGGCCATTCGCCATCGAACCGCCCGCGCACCGAAAACGTCTCGCCCACAACCTCTACACCACCCGTCGCCCCGATATGGTCAATCGCCGGAAACAGGTTCAGCCCGCTGTTGAAGTGATAGGTCGTTCCCTGCACCGGCCAGAACTTGACGCCCGCCTCTTTCAACGGCTGCATCCGGCGCGATCCGATCAGTTCGTTGAAATCCCCGATGACGAAAACCGGCATGCGGGTCGCAGGCTCTGCAATCCGCTCGGCCACCAGCTGCAAAGACAGCTCTCGGTTCATGCGGCTACCAAAATCCGTATGCAGGTTGTAGACGCGGAAAACATCCCCTGCCCCGTCCCGAAACTCCGCCCACGTCGTGTAGGCCGGGAAGGAGCCGTTATAGGTCCGCGCATAGATGACATCCGGCGTAGGCGAGAAGAAGAACCAGCCCTGATCCACCAGTTCAAGCCGCTCGGACCGATAGAAAATCGGCTGGGTCGACGGGAAGACAGACGGGTCACCGACCGCCGCAACCGCGTAATCAGGGTTGTTGTCCCGCAGCCAATCCAAGGTCAGGTTCTGGTCATTGGTTTGGCGCGAAAAGCTCTCCATCTCCTGAAAGCCGACAATATCCGCATCAAGCGAGGCAAAGGCCGCCTGCAGTGGACCGCGCCGCCGCTCCCAATCGCCGACTGACCAGTCACCGGTCTGACGGTCCAGCCAGATGTAATGCACGTTGTAGGTCGCGATCCGCAATGTATCGGGGGTCGCCTCCTGCACCGGTTGCGGCAGGCTCATGCAGCCGATCATGCCGCCAAGCAGGGCGAACAATGCGGTCAGCACCAGACCTATGCGCCGCGCCCAGCGGATCATGGCAGCACCAAGACTGCGCGAAAGTCGTTGACGTTGGTCAACGTTGGGCCCGGGACGACCTGCGCCCCGATCCGTTCAAAGAAGCCGTGCGCATTGTTCTCGTTCAACTGTGCCTCGGCGGAGATGCCCATCGCCTCGGCCAGCGCCAGCGTCGCAGGGCCAGCAACGGCACCGGCAACCTCCGCCGCTCCATCCACCCCGTCGGTGTCACATGCGATGACGTGGATATTCGGATGCCCTTTGAGCGCGACAGCAGCCGCAAGTGTGTACTCGGCGTTGGGGCCGCCGATGCCATTCCCGCGCCGCGTGACGGTGCATTCCCCACCGGACAGCAACAAGACAGGTCGTTCCAAGCCACCGCGCGCCAGACCAATCGCCATCTCGGCATGGGAAGCTGCCAGATCGCGGGCTTCCCCTTCGATGTCGTCGCCCAGAATGCGAACCTCGACTCCCGCCTCTTTGGCAACCACGGCTGCGGCTTGCAGCGAATGGGATGGGGCCGCGACGATGATGTTCTCGACCCCTTCCAATCGTGGGTCGTCCGGTGCGAGCGGAGCACCGCCCTTCGCCAGAAAATCCCTGATCGCCGGATTTGGCATCACACCCCATTTGGCCAAGGTCGCCACGGCAAGGTCGGCGTTGCCTGTGTGCCCCACGGTTGGACCACTGGCGATGTCACCAGGCGCATCGCCGGGAACGTCAGAAATCATCAAGCACCGCAGCTTGGCCGGATAGACGGCCGCCGCCAGCCGCCCGCCTTTCACTGCAGACAGTTCTTTGCGGATCCCATTGATGTCGCCGATGGGCATACCAGAGGCCAGCATGTCCGCCGCCAACGCCTGTTTGTCGTCCAGCGTCAGCCCCTCGGCAGGCGCGCACAGCAAAGCCGATCCGCCGCCAGAAATCAGCATCACGCAAGTATCGTCCGGCCCCAGCCCCTCGGCGATTTCAAGCAACCGCTTTGTGGCATCCACGCCAGCCTGATCCGGCACGGGGTGGGCCGCCTCGACAATCTCGATCCCCTGACAGGGCCGCGCGTAACCGTAACGCGTAATCACGAACCCCTCGCACGGACCCCATGCAGATTCCACCGCCTCGGCCATCCGTGCGCTGGCCTTGCCCGCACCCAAGACCACCACCCGCCCCTCGGGCTTGGGGCCGAGCGCGTCGGGAACTGTCCGCATCGGGTCCGCCCGCTTGACGGCCACGTCAAACAGGTGCCGAAGAAAGGCGTCTGGGTCGATTATGTCAACCATGTCTTATAATCGCTCACCAGCAGATGGGTCGGGTCTGTGTCTTCTTCGATATCAGCAAACCGTCCGATGGGCTCACGGAAAATGTTGTCCGTCTCATCGTCGTTCACCGTGCTGACCTCACCAATCAGCACATCGCCACCCTCGCCCCAGAAGGCGTGCCAATCGCCGGGCATCAGGGTTACGCTTTCGCCGGGGGCCAGTTTCAGCTTTTCGCCCGGGCCATAGTCACGGCGCAAACCGTCACACCAGACCGTTCCGCCCGCGCCCTCATCAAAAGCCCCGCTGTCGTCTGACCCATAAAGCTCGATCACCAGCGTCGCCCCGCCGCGGTTGATAATGTCCTCGGCCTTGATGACGTGGGTGTGCATCGGCGACAGTTGGTCCTGCTTGG
>JAHDFG010000284.1 GCA_020628265.1 Pseudooctadecabacter sp.
GACAGGTTCAGGGAGATATCCGCCCCCGACCCCACAATCAAAGAAGGCGGCACGCCCTCTCCGGCCACAGAACCTCTGGAAATATTGCCCGCAACATCACGGACAACGAAATTAATCGCTGACATGGTACTCGCTCCGCCTCATGTGTACGGCCATCATTACGTGAGCCGCATTTTTTAATTGAGGATACCATATGTTGATTTATCCACAATTTCTAGGGGGAATTTTTCCGATGGGTAAACCTGCAACGGTCAGAGCGTTTCAATATGTTTCACAAGGGCTTACGCCGGTCCAGCGCCACGTTCAAGGCCGCCCCAAACATGATCAGAAAGGCGCTTAGGTAAAACCAGAACAACAACACCACGACTGCCCCGAGGGAGCCGTAGACCTCATTATAGTTGCCGAAATTTGCCACGTAGACGGTGAAGGCAGCTGACATTCCAAGCCACAAAAATACCACCAGAACCGCCCCCGGGGTAATCCAGCCCAGCCTGTCGTGTCGACGGTTCGGACCATAGCGATAAATGATCCCCAACCCCGCCAGCATAACCAGCAGAACAACGGACCAGCGGGTGATTTCAAGCAGCAGACCCTGATTGGCATTGAACGGGACCAGCGCCAAAACGACGGGGGCCACGACAACCATCAACAAGGCCACGATCCCGACACCGACCAGCGCCATGCTCATCAAGAAGGCCACAAGCAGGTGCCGCGCGATGCCGCGGTTCGGACGTTCGAAGATCGCGTTGAGCCCTTGGATAAGCGCGGCAACCCCTGCCCGCACGGACCACAGCGCGACAAGGATCGACACCAAGGTGGCCAGCCCCAAGGTTTCAGGGCGCGCCGTCACCAGATTTGTGATCTGCGCCTCGAACAGGTTGAAAACGCCCTCGGGCATAAAGCCCCGCATCAACTGCAATTGCGTGTCGACCACGATCGGATCCGCCACAAGGCCAAACACCGCGATCGTTGCGGCCAGGCCAGGAAAAATGGCGAACAAGCCGTAGAATGCAACGCCAGCTGAAATCAGGCCGGCGTTCTTTTCCCCAAGATCATCAAAGACTTGCCGCGCAACATCGTATGTTGTCCGCCACATCAAGCGCGCCCGTCAGTTGGCATAGACGGTCACCTCCGGCAGACCTGTCAGGGGTGCCTCGATCAGACGCATCGCCGCGAGCGAGATCTGGCTCCCCGATCCCGCCGCCCCGCCCGACGGGCGAAGTTCGACGTTGACGGAATTGCCGTTGTATTCGATCCGGCCTTGGGTGACCGATGTCACCAAGGGCGTCTTGAACCAGATGCCCGGGTCTGTCGGGCTGCCCAGACTTGCAATCGTTGTGCCCAGCCGTCGTTCGCCTGAGGTCGCGACCGGCGTCACTGCTGCTGCGCGATCCTCGGCCGTGGTGGTGTCAAAATCTTCGACCGTGCGGGCTGTCGGCGGTGGTGGCGGCGGAAAATCGGGGCGTGTTTGGGTCAAATCCAACGTCGGGCGGATCGGCGGCGCGAACCCTGGCCCTCGCGACGGTGACAAATCCGGCATGATCGCCGCCGGTTCAACGGGCGCCACAACCGCCGGATCCGCATTCTGAAACCCGCCGGGCATGGACCCCGGCGCACACCCTGCAGCCCCAAGGGCCACCAAAACAACAAAAGCCTTTTTCATGGCCCAAACCTAGGTCCCGTCCAAACGGGTGTCGAGGGGGAAAGACGCCACCGTTTGCGCTTGCGCGACCCACCGCCCGTGCCTAGTTTCCTCCTATGACACCAACACTCATTGATCCTTTCGCCCGTGCGATCACCTACCTTCGGGTTTCGGTGACGGATCGTTGTGACTTCCGCTGTGTCTACTGCATGTCCGAGAACATGACGTTTCTGCCGAAGAAGGACCTTCTGACGCTGGAAGAACTGGATCGGCTTTGCTCGAACTTCATCCGCTTAGGCGTTGAAAAACTTCGAATAACTGGTGGTGAGCCTTTGGTACGTCGCGGGATCATGACGTTCTTTGACGCCATGAGCCGCCATCTGGACTCAGGCGCGCTGAAAGAGCTGACGCTGACAACCAACGGCTCCCAGCTTGAGAAATACGCGAAGGATCTTTTCGCGGCCGGCGTGCGGCGGGTGAATGTGTCGCTGGACACACTCGATGACGACAAGTTCGCGCAGATCACACGTTGGGGTCGCCTGCCCCAAGTGCTGCGCGGGATCGATGCTGCGCAGGCCGCCGGCCTGCGGGTGAAGATCAACACGGTCGCACTGGCCAACTTCAACGATGTGGAGCTCTTTGAGCTGCAGGCATGGTGCGCCTCCCGCGACATGGACCTTACGTTCATTGAGGTCATGCCCATGGGCGACATCGGGAACGAGGACCGGATCACCCAATATTGGTCACTCAAGGACCTGCGCGCCCGATTGGCAGAACGGTTCACCGTGACCGATCTGGCCGAGCGCACAGGCGGCCCCGCCCGCTACATCCGGCTAGAGGAAACGGGGCAGAAAATCGGCCTCATCACGCCGCTCAGCCATAACTTCTGCGAAAGCTGCAACCGCGTTCGCATCACCTGCACCGGTGAGATTTACACCTGCCTCGGGCAAGACGGTCATTCCGACCTGCGCGCGCCCCTGCGCGCATCGGACGACGACGCCCAGCTTGAGGCCGCGATCCGCGCCGCAATCGGGTTGAAGCCCAAGGGCCATGACTTTGATTACTCACGACAAACCGTCGATGGACAGGTGGCCCGCCACATGAGCCATACGGGTGGGTGAAACCCTGCGGGACCGCGTTGTGCGGGCTGCGATCCTTTCCCTGATCATCGC
>JAHDFG010000014.1:0-14225 GCA_020628265.1 Pseudooctadecabacter sp.
TGCGGAAATGTCAGAGCCGTTTTTGCAGCAGCACCAGATCAAACCAACGGTCGAACTTCCGGCCAACCTCACGCAGGGTTGTGACCTCCTCGAACCCGACCGCGCGGTGAAAGGTTACTGCGGCAGTATTCTCACCACTGACACCGGCCCATAGGGAATGGATACCGGCCGCGCGGGCATGGTCCTCGATCGCGGTCATAAGGGCACGGCCCGCGCCCTTCCCCTGCCCTTCGGGCGCAAGAATGATCGTGTGTTCCATCGTGTGGCGATAGCCGATCCCACCGCGAAACTGGTCGTAGGTGGCAAAACCGATGACGGTGCCGCCCGCCTCAGCCACCAAGACACAAGGTCTGTCGGCAATCATCGCCGTCACATCATCGGTCGTCTTTTCCACCGAATTGAATGTCTCGATCCCGTCGCGGATGACGGGGTTCCAGATGTCCGCAATGCGGGCGGCGTCCGAAAGAAGGGCTGGACGGATGTTCATAGCGTGATCTGTCCTTGCGGGGTTTCAAAGGTTGCGGACAGGCCGACCGGACCTGTGTGGAACTGAACGCGGCCGTCGTTCAGCTCTGCCGCGATCTGGGCCTCAATGGCAGAGGCGTCGGGATGGGACACATCCAGCCGCAACAGCCGCACCCCGCTGGACGGAAGTGCCACTCCAGGAGGAGTGTCCGTATGCCAGCGCAAGACCGTTGGATAGGCCCCGCCCATGGGCAGGCTGCCGTCCTCAGGCGCGCCCATGTCCCACCGCAAATCACCTCGCGCCATGGGCACCGACCGCATCCCGTGGCGCAACGCCGCAACAAAATCGACCGGCTCGCAAATCCAGTTGGTCAGACGCGGCGGGCCGGTGAAATTGTCCAGATCGAACCAGCGGGGGCCTTCGCTGGTGGCATTAGGATCGACCGCAATCACCTCAAGATAAAGATCATCCTCAAGCCCCAGCAGCCTGTTGTGGGTCCCGAACCGCGCGTGTTTGCCGCCCGCCAGAAACGGCAGGCCAAAACGCTCTTCCGCCCAAGCCACGCCCTCTTCCAGCGTTTCGGCGGCAATCGCCAAATGATCCAGTCGCATGTTGCCTCAGTTCATCCAAATCCAGACGGCCCAGAACGCGCCGAACAATGTTGGATAGAAACTGGCCGCAAAGCCGAAAGCCCGCAAGGGGGGCGAGATGTGATAGCCCAGCCAGAACAGCAGACGTGCCAGCGCCATGCCGATGCCGAGGGCGATGATCGACACCCCGCCCAAACTGAACCCGATGAACGGCCAGACCAGCAGCGCCAGCACCATCTGTTCGGTGGTGTTGGTCAAAACCCGCTGATCAATCTCGGCACGGGACCCCGACTGCGCTGCCTGACCATCAATCAAAGTCCGGTCGAAAAACCGACGCGCGGCGAGCATCCCGATCATCAGCGCCATCACAGCGCCGGGGATCAGGAAGGCCGCGGGCAAGGCCAAAGCAGGCGGCACGAACGGCAGGTCCAGTTGCAACGGAACCAGCACGATTCCCGCCGCCCAAACCGCGCCAAGCATCATGCCCAGCGCGATCAAGATACGTTTCACGCCCGCGCCTCGCGGATCAGGCGCAGGATGTCGCGGGCGGCTTCGGGGATGTTCGTGCCGGGCCCAAAGATGGCCTTCACTCCGGATTTCTTCAGGAAATCATAGTCCTGCTGCGGGATCACCCCGCCGCAGATCACCAGAATATCCTCCGCATCGGCGGCCTTCAGGGCCTCGATCAGTTTCGGGGCCAGCGTCTTGTGCCCCGCCGCCTGAGAGCTGATGCCAATGACATGCACGTCGTTGTCCACGGCATCCTGTGCGGCCTCTTCCGGTGTCTGAAACAGCGGGCCCACATCCACGTCAAAGCCGATGTCGGCAAAGGCCGTGGCGATCACCTTTGCCCCGCGGTCGTGGCCGTCCTGACCCATTTTGACGACCAGCATCCGCGGACGTCGGCCCTCGGCCTCGGCGAAGTCTTCGACATCTTTCTGGATCGCGGCAAAGCCCTCGTCGCCCTCATAGGCTGCACCATAAACGCCCGCCAATGTCTTCACCTCGGCGCGGTGCCGTCCGAATACCTTTTCCATTGCCATGCTGATTTCCCCCACGGATGCACGGGCGCGGGCGGCTTCGACCGCTGCCCCCAACAGGTTGCCACCCTCGGCGGCGCACCGTTCCACTTCGGCCAAGGCCGCATCACAAGCCGCCTGATCGCGGCTGCCTCTGATCTGCTCCAGCCGTGCCACCTGCGCCTCACGCACGGCGACGTTGTCCACGTCCAGAATGTCGATCGGGTCTTCTTTATCGAGGCGGTATTTGTTGACGCCGACAATCACTTCGTCGCCGCGGTCGATCATCGCCTGCCGCTTGGCGGCCGATTCCTCGATCCGCAGTTTGGGCATGCCAGAGGCCACGGCCTTGGTCATGCCGCCCATCTCCTCGACCTCTTCGATCAGTTTCCACGCCGCATCCGCCAGATCCGCGGTCAGCTTTTCGACGTAGTAGGAGCCCGCCAGCGGGTCGACCACATTGGTGACGCCAGTTTCTTCCTGCAAAATCAACTGGGTGTTCCGTGCGATGCGGGCGGCGAATTCTGTGGGCAGCGCAATTGCCTCATCCAATGCGTTCGTATGCAGCGACTGGGTGCCGCCGAGTACTGCGGCCATCGCCTCATACGCGGTACGGACCACGTTGTTGTAGGGGTCCTGTTCCTGCAGCGACACGCCAGAGGTCTGGCAGTGGGTCCGCAGCATCGACGATTTGGGCGACTTCGGCTCAAACTCCGACATGATGCGCGACCACAGCAGTCGTGCCGCGCGCAGCTTCGCGGCCTCCATGAAGAAGTTCATGCCGATGGCAAAGAAGAACGACAGGCGCGGCGCGAATTTGTCCACGTCCATGCCCCGCGCAATCGCCGTGCGCACGTATTCGCGCCCGTCCGCCAAGGTGAAGGCTAGTTCCTGCACCAAGTTCGCGCCCGCCTCTTGCATGTGGTAGCCGGAGATCGAGATCGAGTTGAACTTCG
Organism: Pseudooctadecabacter sp.; assembly: GCA_020628265.1. Classification (GTDB taxonomy): domain Bacteria; phylum Pseudomonadota; class Alphaproteobacteria; order Rhodobacterales; family Rhodobacteraceae; genus Octadecabacter. Next base: position 3,032 of record JAHDFG010000014.1, read on the forward strand.
GCATCTCATTGGCCGTGTATTCGATAATATCCGCCACGATCCGCATCGAGGGTTCTGGCGGATAAACATAGGTGTTGCGGACCATGAATTCCTTCAGAATGTCGTTCTGAATGGTCCCCGAAAGCACACTCCGGTCATGGCCCTGTTCCTCACCAGCGACAATGAAGGACGCAAGGATCGGGATCACCGCGCCGTTCATCGTCATCGAGACCGAGACCTTATCCAGCGGGATGCCGTCAAAGAGGATTTTCATATCCTCAACACTGTCGATGGCCACACCGGCCTTGCCTACATCGCCAACAACGCGGGGGTGGTCGCTGTCATAGCCGCGATGGGTCGCCAGATCGAAGGCGACAGACACGCCCTGTTGCCCTGCGGCCAGTGCCTTGCGGTAGAAGGCGTTGGATTCCTCGGCCGTGGAGAAGCCTGCGTATTGGCGAATGGTCCACGGGCGGCCTGCATACATCGTGGCCTTCACACCGCGCGTGAACGGGGCTTCACCGGGCAGGCTGCCTAGATGGTCCAGCCCTTCGATATCGTCGGCGCCGTAGACCGGCTGCACGTCGATGCCTTCAATGGTGTTCCATGTCAGGTCGTCCAAAGGGCGCCCGCGCAATTCAGATTGCGCGCGTTCCGCCCAGTCCTTCTTCGATCCCATCGTCTTGTCCTCTTTCTGGTGCGACGCCACTGGCGGCGACCTGTGTTATTGTCTGTGCCCCGTCAGGGCTGTGTGCAGGCGTTTGCCGCCCGTCGATATAGGTGGCGAGCCCCTCGGCCCCGCCTTTCAGCCACGCAATGTCGCGGCGGTATTCGGCCCGCAGCACGCGCGCCTGATCTTCGTCAAAGGGCATCCAGCGGTCCCCGCCGTCCCGTGGGGCTGCGTCAAACCTTGTCTCCCCGCGCTGGATCAGGATCTCGTTCAGGCGGGCCACATCGCCGCTGCGGCTGTGACGCGTGCCGTCGTAAGACAGCCCCCGAGAGGCGCCCGGATTAAACATGTCCAGCACATCCGCGGGCCGGTCCGCAAAGCGCTCAAACGGCCAGACAATGATCTCTGCCTGCGGGAACACTGCAGCGATGTCGCGCACCATGGTGCGCCACCGGCGGGGCTGCGTCGTCAGAAAATCGAGCAAATCAGCCGACGGTTTCGGCATGCCCCGCGCCAGCAGCATCCCCAAGCTTGAAGCCCAGTAATCCTCATAGCTGCGCACGCTCAATCCAATCTGCAGGGGGTAGCCCGCGAAGGGGGCCTGGAACCGCGACAACCGCTCCCCCAGCAGGGGGTAGAGCCGCGCTTCCGCTACATTATCGCGCACCGTACCGATCATGCCCGCGTCCGAAATCAACAGATGCGATTGGCCTTCACGGGCGAGCCGATCAATCTCGATCCGCATCCGCCCCGTTGACCGCAGCGCCTGACGCTCTCCTTCAAGGGAGATGTGGGTCGGGTGCCGCAACATGCCCCGCATCAGACCATCGCGGGTCCGTTTCGGTGTCCATGATGTCAGCCCGCGCCGAACCAGGGTCGCGCGGTTTGCCCAAAGATAGGTCTGGAAGGTTGTTGTGGCACAGCGATGCGCGCCAAGGTGCAGTTTCAATTCCATCGCCCAGTGCCCCCGATCCTGTGGACCGAACCGCGCCCCGTGACGCGAAGTCGCCCACCAACCGCTTTGGCGCAATAAGCTCACTGTTCCGTTAACGATAAAATTCTTGTGCAAGAGGGGGCAATTGCCCTTAGCCTTTGGCGCTTTCGTGCCTATATCATGCACGAAGGGGACCAGAATGATCCGAACTATTGCATTGATTTCATGGGCTTTGCTGGCGGGAACAGCCGCCGCGCAAGAGGCCACGGAGCCGTCCTTGGAAGCCCGATGGAACACCGACCGATCCGTTGCATTTGACGCAAATGAGCTGGATTTGGACGCGCTCCAGTGGGTCGCACGGCCTGTTGTTGTCTTTGCTGACAGCCCCAATGATCCGCGCTTTCGCCAGCAGATGGACCTTCTGGCCGCACGGCCAGATGATCTGGCCGAACGAGATGTCATCATCATCACTGACACCGATCCCGACGCCCGCAGTGACCTGCGCCTGCAGCTGCGCCCCCGTGGGTTCATGCTGGTGATCATGGGCAAGGACGGACAGGTCGAGCTGCGCAAACCTGCCCCGTGGGACATCCGCGAAATCTCACGCACGATCGATAACATGCCGTTGCGCATGCAGGAAATCGAGGACGGGCGGCTGCGCCAACCGTAGCCCCCCGCACGCACGATATCCCGCAGGGCCGCCATCGGCCTATTCGAACTCCATGATCACATCGTCGACGGACAGGCTGTCGCCCGCGCCTGCGTTGATCTTGGTGACCGTAGCCTTCTTTTCGGCCCGCAGGATGTTCTCCATCTTCATGGCTTCCACAGTGCAGAGCGCCTGCCCCTCCTGCACCTCGTCGCCCACCTCAACGTCGACCTTCACGATCAAGCCGGGCATGGGGCACAGCAACATCTTGGACGTATCGGGCGGCAGCTTTTCGGGCATCAATTGGGCCAGTTCCGCCTGACGCGGAGTGCGCACGTGGACCTTCAGATCCGCACCACGATACCGAATGCGGAACCCGCCCGAGACCTTGCCGACTTTCATCACCATAGGCGCGCCGTCGATCGTCACATGGGCCAGCGGCTGGCCAGGGGTCCAATCACTTTCCACCCGCAGGATTGCATCGCCGATGGCGACATTGGCCCCGTCACGGTCTGCATCGATCACAACCGCATGACTGTCACCCTGCAGGCTCACGACCCAGTCACCACCCACGTGCCGTTCGTGGTTGCCCATACGGCCCGTCACACGGGTGCGACGGATTTCCGCAACGCGGTGCATCGCGGCACAGGCGGCGGCCACGCGTGGGACGTCAGCATCGGTCAGATCAACGCCATCGAAGCCTTCGGGATATTCCTCCTCGATGAAAGCTGTCGTCATGTTGCCGGAGGTAAATTTCTCATGGTCATAGACAGCGGACAGGAACGGGATGTTGTGGCCGATCCCTTCAACCTCGAAGCTGTCCAGCGCCACACGCATCTCTTCGATGGCCTCGGCACGGGTCGGTGCCCATGTGCACAGCTTGGCGATCATGGGGTCGTAATACATGGAGATTTCGCCACCATCGTAGACGCCCGTGTCATTGCGCACGGCGTGCGCACCTGTTGGCGCGTCACCCTGCCATTTGCCGTTGTCCAGCAGTGGCCCTGCAGCGACCTCGGCCGGTGGACGGTACGTCGTCAGACGGCCGATGGACGGCAAGAACCCACGGTATGGGTCTTCGGCATAAAGACGGCTTTCCATCGCCCAGCCGGTCAATGTCACATCATCCTGCGTCATCGTCAGCTTTTCGCCATAGGCCACGCGGATCATCTGTTCGACCAGATCCACGCCCGTGATCAGTTCCGTCACAGGGTGTTCCACCTGCAGACGAGTGTTCATCTCAAGGAAGTAGAAGTTCCGGTCGCCATCGACGATGAATTCCACTGTGCCTGCACTGGAGTAACCAACGGCCTTAGCCAAGGCGACGGATTGCTCGCCCATGGCTTTGCGGGTCGCCTCATCTAGGAAGGGCGACGGCGCCTCCTCAATCACTTTCTGATTTCGTCGCTGGATCGAACATTCCCGCTCGCCCAGATAGATGCCGTTGCCATGGCTGTCACAGAGCACCTGAATTTCGATGTGACGCGGCTGGGTGACGAATTTCTCGATGAACATACGATCATCGCCAAAGCTGCTCGCCGCTTCGTTCTTGGAGGCCTGAAAACCCTCGGCAACCTCCTCCTCGTTCCATGCGATCCGCATGCCTTTACCACCACCACCGGCAGAGGCCTTTAGCATCACGGGATAGCCGATCTCACCGGAAATCTTGATGGCTTCGGCTGCGTCTTCGATCAGGCCCATATGGCCTGGCACCGTGGAGACGCCCGCATCCTGCGCGATCTTTTTCGAGGTGATCTTGTCGCCCATGTCTTCAATCGCACCCTTGGGAGGCCCGATGAAGGCCACGCCAGCGGCTTCCAAGGCTTCGGCAAACTTGGGGTTCTCGGATAGAAAGCCATAGCCCGGGTGCACCGCCTCGGCTCCGGTGTCCTTGATCGCCTGCATGATCTTGTCGATCACGATGTAGGATTGGTTGGCGGGCGGCGGGCCAATGTGGACGGCTTCATCCGCCATCTTCACATGCAAGGCGTTGCGGTCCGCGTCCGAGTATACGGCGACCGTCTTGATCCCCATCTTTTTGGCCGTCTTGATCACGCGGCAAGCGATTTCGCCGCGGTTGGCGATCAGGATTTTCTTGAACATTCTCTTCCCCTAGATAGCACGACCAACCTGCCGGAAATCTCCGGCCGGATTGGCCCCTCCCATGTCGTTGATTGTGTGTGTTGGCGCGGTGGACCGCGCAGCAAAAACGCCGGCACCCCGCAAGGGGCCCGGCGTTCTGCAAAAGTGTTGTGTCAGGGCCGTGCGGCCCTGCGATGCCTTAACGGCAGAGCGTGGTGACTTCGTCGCACAGGCCACCGGCGACGCCACCAACGACAGCGCCGGTGACAGGGTCTGCGCCAACGGCGTCAGCGACGACGGCGCCTGCTGCGGCACCCACGGCACCACGCTGAAGGTCATTGTCGAGACAGGCCGAAAGCGACGCGATGGCCGTTGCGGCGAAAAGAAGACGGAGTGTTTGCATGTTTTACTGCCCTTGTTTTGCTTGGTCTTATACGGCGCAGAATCGGCGCAATCGCCTGCCAATACAAGCAGTTTTTCCCGCCGCTCACGGGATTGGCAGATTTCCCCAATCCGGACAAAACCCGAAGGTGTCGGCCTGGACCCACTGGGACCAGACCGACGAGGGGAAGGGTAACGGTATTGACAATGTGGGACAGCCCGCTTGCTGGACGGCCTGTCCACGTCTCGACGTTGGCACAGCGGACCCAACCTGTCAGCGGCCATGATCAGACCCGCCGGAAAATGAGCCATTTCCCGCCAAAGTTGAGTATATGTCGGCCAGAATTCGCGCATCACTGGCCGCCTGGTGCCCAGTCAGGGCGGAAGATGTCGGGGAAGGATCGCTGCGTCCGTTCGATATCGACGCGCAACAGGGCGTCGTAGCTTTCAGGATCGAACGGGTCTTCTGCGGGGACAACCTCCCGCCCGAATACCCAGTTCAGACGACCTGCATCCAGATTGCCGCGCACAAAGGGCTCCTCCCCGAAATGGGTCATCAGGGCCCACATGAACCCTTCGTCGGCGCGCCGGTCGGCGGGACGCCGGTCCGCGTAGCGTTCGCGCTCATGCAACTTGGGCGGCAGGCCCTTTTTGACAGGACGCCGGATCGTGAACTGAAAATCTGTGCTGGGAAGGCGGCTTGGGAACCCGCGATGCTTTTCCATCACGCAGCCTCCTGTTTGGGCTGCGGGGATGGGACAGGCGCGAACGCCTGCCCCGTGATCTTAAGGCAAGGCTTAGTTGTACTTGCCTGTGAACGTCGGCTCAACGGTAACCGGAACCGGGTCCACGACCACGAATTCTTCAACGTCACCTGCGTTGTTGGCGCCACATGCGGCCACGATGGCCAGCAGTGAGACGGCCATAAGGCTCTTGATGCTCTTCGACATGTTAGTCTCCTGTCTCTGTTTTCCACACGAACTGAGCCGGATAACATCCGGTTTTCGCCCGCATTCTGAGGGTCGGTCACTTGGGTGTAACCTTGTGGAAAACTACGCGATGGAGACCGCGAAAGATACGAAAGGGAAATTGACATTTTGCAATGTGACTCCGCTGCATCAAAACGCCCTTCGGATGAGGTATGGGCCGCAAGATATTGTGGACGCATCAAAATTCCTCCCAGATGCAGAGGCCGTTTTCAGGGCGGAAAATCTCGAAAAACTGCAACACGTCGGGGTTGTCCTCTCCGAAGGGGATATCTTGGGCGGACATGGACAGCACAATCTGGGTGGGCGCCAGCCCGTTTTGATCCAGCACGGGCATCACCTGCCCGTCACAAATCGCCTGAAAGTCCGGAAAGACCGTCATGTAGTCATAGGCCACACCAATCTCGGGCGTGAGGAACCGAAACCGAACCAGATCGCCGTCGTTTTCGGAGATGAATTCCAGAAACGACAAAGGCTGGCCAGAGGGCACATCAATGGCGTCCGCAGCCGCCACCGATGTGGCCAGAACGCCCCCCAAAACGGCGCATGGCACGCGTCTGGCAAGCGTCTGGCAAACGTCTGGCAACATGGCTGGCCCTGCTCCAATCACAGCGGAATGTTATCGTGCTTTTTCCACGGCATCTGCTGCTGCTTTCCGCGCAGCCCCGCGAAGGCACGGCAGAGGCGTTTGCGGGTGGAGTGGGGCATGATGACCTCATCCACAAAGCCTCGCTCGGCGGCCACAAAGGGGTTTGCGAAACGGTCTTCGTAGTCCTTGGTGTGGGCCGCGGTTTTGTCGGTGTCGTCCAGATCCTTGCGGTGCAGGATTTCAACGGCACCTTTGGCCCCCATCACAGCAATCTCGGACGTAGGCCATGCGTAGTTGATGTCCCCGCGCAGGTGTTTGGAGTTCATCACAACGTAAGCCCCGCCATAGGCCTTGCGGGTGATAACAGTGACCTTCGGCACCGTCGCCTCGCCGTAGGCAAAGAGCAGTTTCGCGCCGTGTTTGATGACGCCGTTGTATTCCTGCGTGGTGCCCGGCAGGAAGCCCGGCACGTCGACCAGTGTCAGCAACGGAATTTCGAACGCATCGCAGAACCGCACGAAGCGTGCAGCCTTGCGTGCGCTGTCGATATCCAGCACGCCCGCGAGCACCATCGGCTGGTTGGCAACTACGCCCACGGTCTGACCCTCTAGCCGGATGAAACCCGTCAGGATGTTGCCCGCGAAATCCTCCTGAATTTCGTAGAAATCACCCTCATCTGCGATCTTATGGATCAGCTCTTTCATGTCGTAGGGCTGGTTGGGGTTGTCGGGGATCAGGGTATCAAGGCTTTCCTCAACGCGGTTCACGTCGTCAAAGAAGGGCCGCACAGGCGGTTTGGATCGGTTGTTGAGCGGCAGGAAATCCACCAGTCGGCGGGTTTCGGCGATGGCTTCCACGTCGTTCTCGAACGCGGCATCGGCGACGGAAGATTTCTTGGTGTGGGTGGTTGCCCCGCCCAATTCCTCGGCCGTGACCTGTTCGTTGGTCACGGTTTTCACAACGTCCGGTCCCGTGACAAACATATAAGAGCTGTCTTTGACCATGAAGATAAAGTCGGTCATCGCGGGCGAGTACACAGCACCACCGGCACAGGGACCCATGATAAGCGAAATCTGCGGGACTACACCGGAGGCCATGATGTTGCGCTGGAAGACTTCGCCATATCCGGCAAGGCTATCGACGCCTTCCTGAATACGCGCACCGCCAGAATCGTTGATGCCGATCACAGGCGCGCCGTTTTGCATCGCCATATCCATGATCTTGCAAATCTTGGCGGCGTGGGTCGCGGACACGGAGCCGCCCAGAACGGTGAAATCCTGAGAGAAGACATAGACTTGGCGGCCGTTGATGGTGCCCCATCCGGTGACAACGCCGTCGCCTGCAGGGCGGTTCTTTTCCATGCCGAAGTCGGTGCAGCGGTGAGCGACGAAGGTGTCGTATTCCTCAAAGCTGTCCTCATCCAGTAACAGCTCCACCCGCTCCCGCGCGGTCAGCTTGCCCTTGCCATGTTGGGCGTCGATGCGGTTTTGCCCCCCGCCCAAACGGGCAGCGGTGCGGCGGTCTTCGAGTTCCTGCAAGATGTCGGTCATGGATCCTCCCCTTCGTTGGGCCATCCTAGGGCCATCGCTGCGCTGCGGCGAGTCCCTTCTGGCTAATTTGCAAATCTTGACGTTAGCTGCCTGCCAATTTTGCAAAACAGCAAACTTCGCCACAACCGGAAGTCGATTTCGATGGACGCCCCCCAGCGACAGGCCTAGCTGTAGCGCATGACTGATTTGCCGCACGTCCCGCCAAAAGTCCGCTTTCTCGATCGCAGCACACCGCCCCATATCGTGACATTGATCATGATGGCCGGCGTCGGGGCTTTGTCCTTGAACGTCTTCTTGCCATCCCTGCCGTCGATGGCCGCCCATTTCGGCGTGGACTACGGGCTGATGCAACTGTCGGTGTCGGCCTATCTGGCCATGACAGCCGTCGTGCAGATCGCGATTGGCCCCATCTCGGACCGCTATGGGCGCAGGCCGATTGTGTTGGTCACAGTCGGCATTTTCACCCTCGCCAGTGTCGGGGCGATTTTCGCGCCCAACTATACGGTTTTCCTGATTTGCAGGCTTGTTCAAACCTCTATCGCGACTGCATTCGCCATCAGCCGCGCCGTGATCCGCGATATGGTGCCGCAAGATCAGGCCGCCTCGATGATCGGCTACGTCACGATGGGAATGTCGGTTGTCCCCATGGTCGGGCCAGCCGTTGGCGGCCTTCTGGACGAGGCCTTCGGGTGGGAAGCGTCGTTCTGGATGCTGGCCGCGGGCGGCGCACTTGTCTGGGTGATGGTCTGGTTCGATCAGGGAGAGACCTTTGAGCGACGAGAGGGCGGTTTCGCAGCCCAAGTGCGCGAATACCCCGATTTGCTGACCTCTCAACGGTTCTGGGGCTATTGCCTTGCCGCCGCATTCGCGTCTGGCGCGTTCTTTGCCTATCTGGGGGGTGCGCCCTTTATCGGGACGGATGTCTACGGGATGGATGCGGCAGAACTGGGGTTCTATTTCGGTGCTCCGGCGATTGGTTACATGGTCGGGAATGGCATCTCTGGGCGCTATTCCGTCCGCGTGGGCGTGAACAGGATGGTGCTGATCGGTGCCTCGCTCAGCACCTTGGGCATGACCCTGCTGTTGCTGCTTGATCTGGCGGGGGTGCAGTCGCCGGTCGCGTTTTTCGGCTTCATGATCTTCATTGGCTTAGGCAACGGGGTGCTGCTGCCCAACGCCAATGCGGGCATGCTGTCGGTGCGCCCTGCCCTTGCGGGCTCGGCCGCGGGCCTTGGCGGGGCGTTCATGATTGGCGGTGGTGCGGCCCTTTCCGTGGTTGCGGGGATGATCCTTGGGCCTGGTTCCGGTGCGCTGCCTTTGATCCTGTTGATGCTGGTCACATCGGTCGCCGCGGTCGCCTGCGCGCTCTGGGTCATCCGCCGCGCCAAAATGGTCGAGGGGTAGACGCCAGACTTTGCAAAGCCTATTCACGGATTTGCAAAGGGGATCACGATGGCACCACAAAAGCTATATGCCGGCGCGAAACTGCGGGAGCTGCGGGGCCGTATCGGCCTGACGCAAAAGGCTTTTTCGGAAAAGTTGGGGGTGTCGCTGCCCTACCTCAACCAGATGGAAAACAACAATCGGCCCGTGTCCACGACCGTGGTACTCTCGCTTGCGCAAGAGTTCGGCTTTGACGTCACAGAGCTTCAATCGGGCGACGAGGCACGTCTGGTGGGCGACATGCGTGAGGCGCTGGCCGACCCGATTTTCAGCGGCCCCACCCCGCCCCTGACCGATTTGCGGCTGGCAGCGTCCAACGCGCCTGCGCTCGCCCGCGCCTTTCTGGAACTGCACACAGCCTACCGCCAGACACACGAACGGCTGGCCTCGCTGGACGAAGCTCTGGGCCGCGAAGACAGCCGTTTGCAACCCTCCCCCTGGGAAGAGGTGCGCGACTTCTTTCACTACTGTGACAACTACATCGATGCCGTGGACCGCACAGCCGAACGGTTTGCGGCAAGCGCGACAGCGGATTTCGGCGGCGATATCTATGCCGCCGCACGCAAGACTTTGGGCGATATCGGGGTCCGCGTGGTGCAAAGCGACGAGAGCCCCATCCGCCAATACGACGCAGACACGCGAACACTGATCCTTGCCCGCAATGCGGCCCCTGCGACGCAGCGGTTCCAACTGTTGTTGCAGGTCGCTCTGTTGAAGCAGGCCAAACTTCTGGACGCGACGCTGGACCTCGCCCGTTTCCAGACACCACAGGCCCGCAGCATCGCCCTTGTGGGGCTGGCCAATTATTTCGCAGGGGCGGCGTTGATGCCCTACGGCGCATTCCTGCAAGCGGCCCAAGACACACGACACGATCTGGAACGGTTGGCGGACCAGTTCGGCGCGTCGCTGGAGCAGGTGGCCCACCGGCTATCCACGTTGCAACGGCCCGGTGCCAAGGGCATCCCGTTCTTCTTTGTCCGTGTCGACCCCGCGGGCACGATCACCAAACGGCATTCCGCCACAACGCTGCAATTTGCGCGCTTCGGCGGCGCCTGCCCCCTGTGGAACGTGCACGGCGCGTTCGAAACCCCAGGTCGGTGGCTGCGGCAGCTGGCCGAAACGCCTGATGGCGTCCGCTATTTCTGTCTGGCCCGCGATGTCAGCAAACCGGGCGGGGCATGGGGCATCCCCACCCGCCGTTATGCCATCGGGCTGGGGTGCGAGGTGAAACACGCAAGCGCCCTTGTCTATGCCGACCATCTGGGTTTCGATGACGCAGCCGCGTTCGAGCCGATCGGCATTTCCTGCCGGATCTGCGAACGCAAACACTGCCCGCACCGCTCGGTTCCGCCCTTGGAACGACAGTTGCGGGTTGATCCGAACGAACGCGGCATGTTGCCGTACCAAGTGGACTAGGAGGGGGAACACCATGGAACTTGAAGGCACGCGGGTAATCGCGGCGGATCGCGCAACCGTCTGGGATCATTTGAACAATCCAGAAACGTTGAAGGCCTGCATCCCCGGCTGTGAAGAACTGACAGGCTCACCCGAGGAGGGGTTCGAGGCAGTCGTCAAACAAAAGGTCGGCCCTGTGAAAGCGACCTTCAAGGGGGGCGTGACGTTGGAAGACGTGAACGCGCCCGATAGCTACCGCATCGTGGGCGAAGGCAAGGGCGGCGTCGCCGGTTTTGCCAAGGGATCGGCAGATGTGTCCTTGGCTGATGCCGAGGGCGGAACCGAGTTGACCTATCACGTGGACGCCAAAGTGGGCGGCAAGCTGGCACAACTCGGCAGCCGGATCGTGGGCGGCTTTGCCAAGAAAATGGCGGATCAGTTTTTCGAGAACTTCAAAGAGGTTGTCGAAGGCACCGACGCTTAGGCGTTCAACACCGCCCAAATCTCGTCTTTGAGCGCCAAGCGTTTCTTGCGCA
>JAHDFG010000014.1:14325-17656 GCA_020628265.1 Pseudooctadecabacter sp.
TAGGCGTTCAACACCGCCCAAATCTCGTCTTTGAGCGCCAAGCGTTTCTTGCGCATGTCCTGCATGTGCAGATCGTCCGTCGGCTCCACATCCGTTTCCGCGCGGTGCACGGCACGATTGATGTCGTGATAGGCGTCAGCCAGCTTTGCAAAGTGTGCGTCATTGACCTTGAGCGCATGAAGCTTCTCGACGTGGTCGGGAAATTCTTCGGCCAGTTCGTGGGGCGTGTGGGACATCTGTTCACCTGTTGTTGTTGATGTTCCCAGAGTATCGCCGCCGCGTCTGCCCCGCTTTGATCCGGATCAAATCAGTTGCGGGCTGGCCGCCAACCGGCGGCCTGCGCTTCTGCTTCGGAACAGAACCAACGCTCGCCCTGCGCTTCGTTGATGCGGGTGGCGCCATAGTCGCGATTGTGGGGCATGTGGTAAATGCGGCCTGAGTTCGAGATATTGCCTTTGATCGCGCAGGATCGGTCTTGGGCCACATCGCCCCGTGTTGCACGATATTCGGCTGGCGATTGCATTGATCCGGCCCACAATCCAACGCCCCGCACCTGTGCGGATTTCTCCGCCAGATCGTAGTCCATGGAATAGCGACGGTAGGCTTCGGCCCAGCCTTCGAGGACGATATCCTCGCCCATATCGCGGCCATTCACCGTGCATTTTGCAACGCTGCGGCCATATCTGTCGGTTGTCACAGCGGTGCAATTTGCAAATTCGCCATCATAACGGCTGTGCACGCGTTCGCTGACGAAAACGCCGCACGCAAAGGGCTGCCCAGCGGCGGTTTCACAGGTCTGGTCCACCTCTGGCGCGTCTATACCATGCAATCTGACCGTTACCTGCCCCACCTCAATCGTGTCACCGTCAATCACACGGACAACACCGGAAAAATCGGCAAATGCGGGGGAGGCAAGAAGCGCCACGACAAGAGAACAAAACCGGACCATTCCGTTAACTAGGCGTTAACGGGGCAGAGGTTCAAGTAAAACCCGAACGAGAGGTTAACGCTGCGCGGTTTGCCACTCAGGGTGAATCCAAGGCGCATCGTTGCTGGGCGCAAGGGGTGCCTTGCCCAGCACATGATCGGCCATTTTCTCACCCACCAGAATGGACGGCGCGTTCAGGTTGCCGTTGGTGATCCGCGGGAAGATGGAGCTATCGGCCACGCGCAGTCCATCCACACCGATCACACGGCCATGGGGGTCCACAACGGCCATCGGATCATCCGCACGGCCCATTTTGCAGGTGCCACAGGGGTGATAGGCGCTTTCGACGTGCTGGCGGATCACGTCGTCCAATTCGTCATCTGTCTGGGCGGCAGCCCCCGGGATCAACTCCTCCGCGCGGTAGGGATCAAAGGCCGGTTGGGCGAAGATTTCGCGGGTCAGGCGGATGCAGGTGCGGAAATCCTCCCAATCACTCGGATCGGACATGTAGTTGAAGAAAATGCGCGGATCGGCCTTGGGATCAGCGGATTTCAAGGTGATTTCGCCGCGCGACTTGGACCGCATGGGGCCGGTGTGCGCCTGAAAGCCCTCCGCCGCGCCGACGCCATCGTAGCGCACGGCAAGGGGCAGGAAGTGGAACTGTACGTCGGGGTATTCGACCCCTGCGCGGGTGCGGATGAAGCCGCAGCTTTCGAACTGGTTGGATGCGCCGACGCCGGTCTTGGTGAAGAGCCACTGCGCCCCGACCATGGCTTTCCCCAAAAGCGACCAGTGCTTGTAAAGGCTGTGCCGCCCCTTGCCCGCCATCTGAACGTAAAGCTCCAGATGATCCTGCAGGTTCTGCCCCACGCCCGCACGGTCAGCGACAACATCGATCCCGTGTTCGGCCAGATGGGCGGCCGGTCCGATGCCCGACAGCATCAAAAGCTTGGGCGAGTTGATTGCGGAGGCGGCGATGATGACCTCCGCGCGGGCCTCGATCACGCGGCCGTCGGTCAGCTCGACACCCGTGGCGCGGCCGCTCTGCATGACGACGCGAGCGGCGAAGCCTTTGACGATGCTACAGTTTCCGGTCTTTTGAGCAGGCCGCAAATAGGCCGAGGCGGCGGACCAGCGTTTGCCCTGCCAGATGGTCGCATCGAAGGGGCCAAAACCCTCTTGCTTCTCGCCATTGTAGTCATCGGTCAGCTCGTAGCCCGCCTGACCACCGGCTTCGATCCACGCTTGGGTCAAGGGGTTGCGGCCCGGCCCGCGGGTGACGTGCAATGGCCCGCCCTGCCCGCGCCAACCCGCATCGCCGCCCCGTCCGCCGTCGTGCCAGTCTTCAAGCCGTTTGTAGTAGGGCAGCACATCGGCATAGGCCCAGCCGTCCGCGCCGCTGTCGGCCCAGTGGTCGAAATCACGGGCATGACCGCGCACGTAGATCATCCCGTTGATCGAGGACGACCCGCCAATCACCTTGCCGCGTGGACAAGCCAACCTGCGGCCACCCAAATGCGGTTCAGGCTCGGTCTGGTAGCCCCAATCATAAAGCGACATGTTCATCGGGTAGCTGAGCGCACCGGGCATGTTGATAAAGGGGCCTGCATCGCTGCCGCCCGTCTCGATCACCAGAACGGATTTTCCTGCCTCAGCCAAACGATAGGCCATGGCGCAACCGGCGCTGCCCGCGCCAATGATGACGTAATCTGCCTGCATTTAGAACGGTGCCTCGACCGGCCCCATGGCCACATAAACGGACTTCAACTCGGAATAGTGGTTGATCGCGTTCTTGGAGTTTTCGCGCCCAACGCCGCTGAGTTTCGAGCCGCCAAACGGGGCCTCAACAGGGGCGAGGTTGTAGGTGTTGATGTAGCAGGTGCCCGCCTCAAACCCTGCGACCATACGGTGCGCGCGGGTCAGATCGTTGGTGAAGACGCCTGCAGCCAGCCCGAATTCGGTGTCATTGGCGCGGGCCAGAACCTCGGCCTCATCCTCGAAATCCAGCACCGACAAAACGGGGCCGAAAATCTCGTCCCGTGCGATGGTCATGTCGTCGGTGACGTCAGCAAAAACAGTGGGTTGCAGGAACCAGCCGGACATGTCAGCCCGCTTGCCGCCCGTGACAAGACGCGCACCTTCTTCGATGCCTTTGGCGATAAAGCCCTGCACGATTTCCATCTGCGCCTTGCTGACCATGGGGCCGAAGTTCACGCTTTCATCCAGCGGATCGCCCATTTTGACGTCAGCCAAACGTTCGGTGAGGCGTTTCAGGAACGCCTCTTTGATGCCCTTCTGGACGAAGACCCGCGTGCCGTTCGAACAGACCTGACCGGAGCTATAGAAGTTGCCCAATATCGCGCCGCCTACGGCGTCTTCAAGGTTGGCATCATCAAAGATGAC
>JAHDFG010000285.1 GCA_020628265.1 Pseudooctadecabacter sp.
AACCTCGAAGGGCGTCGTATTCTGGTGCGGGTGGTGGACCCGCCGCGTGCGCCGCTGCCCTTTGAAGGGGGCGAATTCATCATCGGACGTCCGCCCTTTGATGTGGACCGCGAGGTGACATTGTTTCGAACGCTGGGGGTGACCCATCTGGTGGTAAAGAACGCAGGCGGAGAGGGCGGCCGCGCTAAACTGGATGCGGCCCGCGAACTTGGGTTGCCAGTTGTGATGCTGAAGCGGCCGCCGTTGCCGGATGCAACGCGGCTTGCGACAGTCGAAGACGCCCTGTTGTGGGCGGCTACCCCATGACGGAGCGTTCGGGCCGGATCATCACCTGTGACGCAGATGTTGCCGAAGGTATGGACTGGCTGGCGGCACGCTGTCCGCGCATGAAGGCCGCCTATGCGGAAACCGGCCCTTTGCCGCTGCGCCGAAAACCCGATGGTTTCTCCGAGCTGTTGTCGGCCATTGTCGGCCAGCAAGTCAGTATCGCCAGCGCGGCTGCGATCTGGGCGCGAATGCAGGACGCGGGGCTGATCACACCTCAGGCCTGTCTCGCGGCATCCGAGGAAGATTTGCGTGCTGTGGGCCTGAGCCGTCAGAAAATCCGCTACACCTATGAACTGGCCGATTCTGGCATCGACTTTGACGCCTTGCGCGACTTGCCCAATGCAGAGGTCATCAAGACCCTCGTTGCTGTCCCCGGCATCGGGCCATGGACAGCAGAAGTCTACGCGATGTTCTCGCTGGGGCGCGCGGATGTCTTCGCACCCGGCGATCTGGCCCTGCAAGAGGCGGCCCGCGTCCTTTACGACCTGCCGGACCGACCCAAGGAAGGGGCGTTTCGTAAGATGGCCGAGGACTGGGCGCCATGGCGGTCGGTTGCAGCACGGCTGCTCTGGGCGTACTACCGCGTGGCAAAACAACGGGAAGGCATCAGATGACACGGGTTCTTAATTCTCAATCGCGTCCACCCGCATCAGGCGAAATGCGGTCAGCTGTCGTGTTTCTGCACGGCTACGGTGCCAATGGTGCGGACCTGATGGGCCTGGCCGATCCGCTGGCCGAACATTTGCCCGACACGGCCTTCTTTGCCCCCGATGCGCCCGAGGCCTGTGCCGGTGCACCAATGGGTTTCCAGTGGTTTCCGATCCCGTGGATTGACGGGTCTTCCGAAGAGGAATCACGCGCAGGTCTGGAGCGAGCCGCCGCTGATCTGAATGCCTATCTCGACGGGATTATGGTCGATGAGGACCTGCTGCCCGAACAGGTGATGGTGCTGGGCTTCTCCCAAGGCACCATGATGTCACTGCATGTGCTGCCACGCCGCGAAGACGAAGTCGCAGGCCTGTGCGCATTCTCCGGCCGTCTGTTGGAGCCTGAATTGCTGAAAGACGAAGTCGTCTGCCGCCCGCCGGTTCTGTTGATCCATGGGGATCAGGACGACGTGGTGCCGCCGCAATCCCTGCCGGAGGCTGCACAGGCCCTGCAGGAAGCGGGCTGGAAAGAGGTCTACGCCCATATTCAGAAGGGGACCGGCCATGGTATTGCCCCCGACGGGCTGAGCGTGGCGCTGGCGTTCATGCGCGAACGTTTGGGCGTCAGCTAGGCATTTCGATCGAAATGGAAGCTTTTCCAGCCCTTTGAGCGCGTGAAAAGAATTCAAATTAGAGACGTTTTCATCGGCCTTGTTAACGAATTGAAGGGGCTGGCGCGCTAGGTCTGGCCTATGTTGCCTCGCGTCCGCATATTAACCGCGCTGAATGTCTTCACGCCGCGGTCCTTCCGGCACCTCGTCGTGAGCTTCCTGTTCTGGCAGGTGACGTTCGCTGCGGTGTATATCCTGCTCCTGTCGGCATTCGGACTATTGTGGACGGCGCCCATGTGGACGCATTTCGCGGTGTCCTTCCTTTTGTGTACCCCGTTCCTGTCGATCACCTTACTGATTGTGTCGGAGCACGTGCACCTGTCGCGCAAGTTTCGCGATCTGTCCGAGGTAGATTCGCTGACGAACCTGCGCAACCGGCGGTCCTTTGCGACCGAAGCCAAAGCGCGACACGACCCCAAAGGGCGCGACCTCATTATCCTGCTCGACATCGATCACTTCAAACAGGTCAATGACACCTATGGCCACGACAAAGGCGATCAATGCTTAAGAGAAGTCGCGCGTTTTCTTGAGGGCTGGATCCGTCCCGAGGATATCTTGTGCCGCTACGGGGGCGAGGAATTTGCGGTCTTCCTGCAAAACACCTCTGCGCGCTACGCCATGCCCATCGCACGCACCGTATCAGGCGGACATCGGTTTGATTTGGGGGACGTCCGGATTAACGTGAGTTTCTCGATGGGTCTTGCCCAATGGGACAGGGGCCAATCGCTCGAACAGGTTTTGAAAGAAGCGGATACGGCACTCTATCAATGCAAACGAGATGGGCGGGCGCAGGCGCAAACCTTTGATCCATCTGTCCACGATGAGTTTGCGCAAAACAAAGGAGCGGCCTGACCGTCATTTCCCTGTCACCTTTGCGGGTCAGACTGCCTTTGGACGAAGGCTATATATAGCGGTCACAAAAAGCTTGGCAGCGTGATCTTGCAATATATAGTCGATTCAAAGGCAGGAGCGGGGCTCCCGCTCTGATGCCAAAGCTGCGGCAGACAGGGTGGGATTGGTTTTGCAGACAAGTACGCACGAACAGGCAGACTTCCGGACAGACTTCGTAAGGCAGCCAGCGGGTCTAAAGCATCATCCGGCACTTGTTCTCAATGCAGATTACCGGCCCTTGTCGTATTACCCACTGTC
>JAHDFG010000286.1 GCA_020628265.1 Pseudooctadecabacter sp.
CAAGCGTATTTACCGCGCGGATGAAGCCCTGATGGACAAGAAGATCCGCGATCAGTTGAAGCTGTGGGAAGAGCAGGGTTACGGCAATCTGCCGGTCTGTATGGCGAAGACCCAGTATTCGTTCTCGACCGATCCGAACCTGCGCGGCGCGCCCACGGGGCATTCCGTGCCGGTGCGTGAGGTGCGTCTGTCAGCGGGGGCAGGGTTCATCGTCGCGGTCTGCGGGGAGATCATGACGATGCCGGGTCTGCCGCGGGTGCCGTCGGCTGAGAACATCCACCTTAACGATGATGGACAGATCGAGGGATTGTTCTAAAAGCGATCCGGTGGGCGGCGCTGTTGGCCTGCGGCCAAGGCGCCCCGCCCGCCGTCCCTTTGCCTTCGGCGGGGATATTTTTGAGCCAAAGAAGGAAGGGCCGGGGACATGGCTGCGAGTGTAATTGATGGCAAGGCGTTTGCTGCGGATGTGCGGAGCAAGATTGCCGACCATGTTGTGCGCCTGAAAGAAGAGCACGGTGTGACGCCGGGGTTGGCCGTTGTGCTGGTGGGGGAAGACCCAGCGAGTGAGGTTTATGTGGCCGCCAAGCACAAGCAGACCGTTGAGGTGGGCATGGCGTCGTTCGAGCACAAGCTGCCGGCGGACGTGCCTGAGGCGGAGCTCTTTGCCTTGATCGATAAGCTGAACGCTGATCCGGATGTACATGGCATCCTGTGCCAGTTCCCCGTGCCGGATCATCTGGATGAGCGGGCCGTCGTGGCGCGGATTGATCCGGCCAAGGATGTGGATGGTTTGAGCGTCGTGAACGCAGGCCTGTTGGCCAGCGGCGAGAAGGGCCTTGTGTCTTGCACGCCGCTGGGCTGCCTGATGTTGCTGCGTGATCAGCTGGGGTCCATGTCGGGGATGGAGGCTGTGGTGATTGGACGGTCGAACCTGTTTGGGAAACCGATGGGTCAGCTGTTGCTCAAGGAAAATTGTACGGTGACGATCGCCCATTCGCGGACCAAGGATTTGGCCGAGGTCTGCGCCCGTGCGGATATTCTCGTTGCGGCCGTGGGGCGCGCGGAGATGGTGAAGGCGGATTGGGTGAAGCCCGGTGCGACCGTGATTGACGTTGGTATCACCCGTATCCCGCACCCCGAAAAGCCAGGAAAGACAAAGCTTTTGGGTGACGTGGCCTATGCGGAATGCGCAGAGGTGGCCAAGGCGATTACGCCTGTGCCCGGTGGCGTTGGCCCCATGACGATTGCGTGCCTGTTGGCAAATACCCTAACGGCATGTTGTCGCGCCAAGGGTCTGGACGAGCCAGCCGGCTTGACAGCATAGGACTTTTCCCGCGATTACAACCGTGTAGTGTATATGGTGTCGGTATGTCCGATTTCGATTGTGTGCGGTTGTTTTGGGGGAAGAGCGGTTGGAAGACTGGCGGAAGGCTGTCGTTTCGATCTTTAAAGAAGTTATCACGCCAACGGTTGTCTTTTGCTGGGTCGTGACATCTGTTGTTGTTGCTTTGGCGGGGCCCTTCGGGACGTTCGAGTCGCGGCCGTTGCTCTGGCGGTTGGGATATTGGAGTTGCGTCATCGGGGCGTCCATTCCGATCGCCTTTGCATGCCGCCTGTTCTGGAAAAACACGCTGGAAGATCCCAATCCTCTTGTTGAGGACATGTTGGTGATCGGAACGATGTCGGTCATTTTTGGCCCGCTGGTGGTGTCGTTCAACGTCTGGCTTGTAGGGCCGGACGTGGAAACGGTGATGTCTTGGCCCTTGGCGACCGTCGTCACCTTCTTTGTAGGGCTGGGGATCGTGGCCTTGCGGCGATTGTCCCAAGACCCGCCCAGTGAGCCGCCGAAACCCCTTGCGCGCGACCGTTTGCTGGACCGGATTGGAGCACCCGAAGGGGTGCGGCTGGCACGGATCAGTTCCGACAATCACCACATTCGGATCACGACCGATGACGGCGTGGAACATCGCATTCTGATGCGGCTGCGGGACGCGGTTGATGAAATTGATGTCGAACCGGGGATGTGTGTGCACCGGTCGCATTGGGTTGCGACGGCGCATATCGCTGCAGTCGTGGATCAGGATGGCAAGGAAATGGTGCGCATGCCCTGTGGCGGGGTTGTTCCGGTTGGACCGAAGTACCGCGTCAACCTCGTAGGGGCGGGCGTCCTCGCCGCTTGAGCGTTGCGGCATAGGGCATGGGGGTGGCTTGGCGTCCGGTGAGGATCGCCACAGCATCGCCCGTCATGAGACCCGACAGGACATCATGGGCAGCGGACAGGCCACCTGTATAGGCGCCGAACGCCGGCAGGATCAGCCGGTTGCTGTCCAACAGGAAACAAGGGCGCGGCGTGACCCCCGGTGGGGCTGCTTTGGGGTGGTAGTGTCCGGAAACTTCGGCCTCGGCATCAGGCGTGGCGATGTGGCGGAAGACAAGGCCGGAGATGGCCAGTTCGGCGCGGTGGGTGCCTCCCAGATCAACGGGGCCGGGATCGTGATTGCCCTCGATCCAGACCCAGCTGCGCCCCGCTTGCAATCGCGCGAGCGCTGTCCGCATGTCCTCGGGCAGAGCCAGCGCCGCACCCAGATCATCGAAGCTGTCACCCAGACAGACGACGGTTTGCGGCGTCGTGTCCTGTATCGCCTGATCCAGCCGCCACAGGGTCTCCATCGTCTCATAGGGGGGCAGGAGGGTGCCACCCCGACGGGCCATGCGTTCCGATTTGCCAAGATGCAGGTCGGAGACGCAAAGAAGGCCTTCGG
>JAHDFG010000287.1 GCA_020628265.1 Pseudooctadecabacter sp.
GTGGCCCCGTTGATCGGGGTCAATCGTGCCTTCGTGCGGCAGGGTCTGGCCGTCATGGCGCGGCGCGCACGGCCGGGGCTTGTGGCATTGGCGGATGTGGCCCGCATGGACACGGCACCCACGTCCTACCATCTGGGTTTCCTTCTTGGGCCACGGGTCAATGCGGGCGGGCGGATCGGCAAGGCCGACCTTGGCGCACGCCTGTTGGCCAGCACCAACCCGACCGAGGCCCGCGCCATGGCCGAACAGCTGGACCTTCTAAACACCGAACGGCGCGAGATCGAAACAGCCGTGCGCGATGCCGCGCTGGAGCAGGCCGAGGAACGCGGTTTTGATGCGCCGCTGGTCTGGGCTGCGGGCGAAGGCTGGCATCCCGGTGTTGTGGGCATCGTGGCATCACGCCTCAAGGAAGCGACAAACAGGCCGGCGATTGTCATTGGTCTGGACGGAGACATCGGCAAGGGATCGGGCCGCAGCGTGTCCGGCATTGATCTGGGGGCCGCGATCCAGCGCTGTGCGACAGAAGGCCACTTGATCAAGGGCGGCGGACACAAGATGGCGGCAGGCCTCACCGTAGCTCGTGACCAGTTGGAGACGGCCATGGCGCATCTGTCGGATGCCCTAGCCAGACAAGGCGCGGGGGACATCGGCCCAGCCGATCTGAAGGTGGACGGGATGCTGATGCCCGGGGCCGCGACGGTGGAGTTGATCGAGCAGATTGAACAGGCGGGCCCCTACGGCGCGGGTGCCCCTGCCCCGCGCTTCGTCTTTCCCGATTGCGCCATCCATTTCGCCAAACAGGTCGGCGCAAACCATTTGAAAATCACCTTCGGCGACGGGATCAGCGCACGGGTGGATGCCATTGCTTTCGGCGCTATGGATGGCCCCCTTGGCCCGCTTCTGACGAACCACGGTGGTGCCCGTTTCCATCTTGCAGGCCGTCTTGAAATCAACGAATGGCAGGGTCGCCGCAAGCCGCAATTGCGCCTTGAGGATGCGGCGCCGGCCCACTGACAATTTCCGTGAAAATTTGCCAAGAATCGACTTGCGCAGCCCGCGTAAGTTTCTTAAACACCGCCTCACCAAGAAGAGTGCTCCCTTCGTCTATCGGTTAGGACGCCAGGTTTTCAACCTGGAAAGAGGGGTTCGATTCCCCTAGGGAGTACCACTTGGGCCTTTACCGACATGATCGCTTTGGATTGAACGGGGCTGCCGTGCGGCGTAGGTCTGGGCGATGTTCTATCTGCTGACGTTCTCAGGGATGTGTGCGGCCGCCTATGGGGCGGTGCTAACCCATCTTCCCCCTAGCCTTCCGCGCAGTTCGGTCAAAGGAGCCTCTGTCGGGCTGTTGGCGCTGGCTGGCGTATACGCCAATGCGCCCCTGTTGCTGATCTTGGCACTGTTGCTTGGCACCTGCGGGGACGTACTGTTGGCGGAGCCACGGGGCGCGCGCTTTCTGGCAGGACTGGGGGCGTTCCTACTGGGTCATCTTGCCTATGCGGTTCTTTATGCCCAAATCGGGGGCGGATTCGAAATCCTGATAAACCAGCCGTGGCGCATGGGCGCCGTCGCTTGTCTGATACTAGCAAGTCTTTGGGTGATGCAGCGCCTACGACCGCATCTGGGGCCAATGTTGGGGCCAGTTATGGCCTACGCGGGTGTCAGTATCGTCATGGGGGCCGCTGCACTCACCCTGCCCTTGGGGTCTGGATTCGGATTGGCCATGGCGGGATCCGCCTTGTTCATTCTCTCTGACGCGATCCTCGGGTTCGAGTTGTTCCAGCCCCCCGCATCCATCCGGCTGCGGCGGTTCATGGCGACATTGCTTTGGTCCCTTTATTGGGCCGGACAGGCTTTGATGTTCACAGGCGTACTGACCGCCGGTTGAGATCAGGCAGGCGGCGCGTAGTCCGTCCCCTCAATCGCCGCACATCGGGTCAGAACATCGTCGCCCTGCCCCGCCAACCAGTGCAGCAGGTCAATGAAGATCCAGTTCTCGGCCAGTTTGTCACCCGCGCGGCGATAGATATCGATCACACGGAATTCGCCATCCTTGTCGGTCGCAGGCAGCCCCATGAACCCGCCGCGCTGCTTGGCGGTGAAGTTGGGCCAGCCAAAGAAGCCGCCGTAATGGCCCTCTGCCAGTCGGGCGACATGGCCGGTGCCGGACCGGTCATAAAACGCGGCACGGAAGGGGCCGCTGTGCTGCTTGGCATAGCGCTCGATCGTATAGGTCGCACCAATGCCGGTGGGACCCCACCACAGCATGTCGTCGTGCCATGTGCGGGCCAGCTCCTCTTCCAGCGGCAGACCCAGCTGCCACGTCCCCAAATCACCGATCATCGCGTTGATCGCGGCCAGCGTCGCCTCGCCCTCCTTAGCCGGTTGGGCGTCGTGCAGCAGCCCGTCGTGGGTCAGCGGACCGGGCTGGACCAGATTGGCCGCCGTCTGTGGGCCGAACGGGTTCTGACCCGCCTGCACCATCAGGTGCGGAATATCGATGTGCAGCATCGTCTCGGTGATCTTGCCACCTTCGACACGGTTGAATTCACAATACCGCAGCATGGTCAGTTTGGACGTCGGACGGACGCCCAGCCAGACCTCATCGAACAGGCCCATCAGGTGCCCCATGGAGACGACCCAAACCCCGTCGCCGACCGAGTTCTGCCCCGCAAAAAAGATGTCCTCGCGCCGTTGAAGGCGGGTCAGGCTGCGGACCAGCGGCCCCCA
>JAHDFG010000288.1 GCA_020628265.1 Pseudooctadecabacter sp.
CGGCGCATGGCGGCCACGGTGAAATATTCGCGGCCCAGCAGGTAGCCGTTGATCAGGTAGAACACGAAGGGGGCGATGAACCAGTAGAGCGGCAGGAACAGCAGGGCGACGATGTTCACAAAGATCAGCACGCCGAGGAAATTGACGGTATCACGCAGTCCTTCGCCAAAGCTGATGCGCGGGGGCTGGGGCAGTGTCGGGTAGTGTTGTGCCTCGACCGCGGCGGCCACGTCATCAAGGAACATCGATGTGATCGCTGAGGCCACGGGGATCATCAGGAAGATGGAGAAGACCAGCATCAGCCCCATGCTGCCCCAACTCAGCAGGCCCCCGACGAAGGCGTTCGGGCCGAGGAACGGCAGGTCCAAGGATGCCGGATCAATCCAGTTCAGCAGCCACAGAAACCCAGCATAGACCGCCACCAGCAGCGCCAGCGTCAGGCCGATGCCCAAGGCCAGCACGCGCCGGAACCGAGGGTCGGCGGCCTGTGCGATGGCTTTGGTGAAGTCGGAAAAGATCATTCGGTGACCCACGTGACCTTTTGTGCAAGGTCGGGGCGGGGGCGTTCAGGCGGGGCGTTGGTTTCGGTACCAATGTGGATGAAGCCCGCAACCCGTTCGTGGTCCTCTAGCCCCAAGGCCTCGCGACAGAAGGTGCGGTCGTGACTCGCCCAACCGGAAAGCCAATTGGCCCCCCAACCGGCCGCCAGTGCTGCATTGAGCAGGGCAAGGCAGACGGCCCCGGCCGAATAGGTTTGTTCGATGGCGGGGATCTTGTCGGAGGCCACGGGGGTCTCGATCACGGCCACGGCGAGGTCGGCGTCGCGGAATTGGGCAATCGCCTTGTCCCGTTTGTCGTCTGCGACGCCAAGGCTTGCTGCCCGTGCAGGCACGAGGGCCGCGATGCGGGTCAGGGCCGCCTTTTCCAACACGATAAAGCGCCAAGGCTCCAGCTTGCCATGATCCGGCGTGCGCGCAGCCGCGGTAAGAAGGGTCATCAGCGTGTCGCGATCCGGCACCGGCGCGCGCAGGGTTTTGGCAGGGCGGGACCGGCGGGTCAGCAGAAAGTCGAGGGCAGCAGGATTGGGCGCGGGCATAGGGTGTCCTTTGTGGTCTGGACCCCAGATAGGCAGCGCGTGGCGAAAGTTCCAGTCTGCAACGGTCTAGGTGGCGGCACTGTCGAAGAAGGCGAGAAAGGCATCCAAGGTCGCCTCGGGCTGCTCTTCGGGGAGGAAGTGGCCGCAGGGCAGGGCGTGGCCGCACACGTCGTTCGCTTTGTCCCGCCATGTTTGCAGGACGTCATATGTGTTGCCGACCAACCCTTTGGCCCCCCACAGGACCAGAAGCGGGCAGGTGATGCGGGCGTCCGCGTCGGCTGCGTCATGTTCCAGATCAAGGGTGGCAGCGGCGCGGTAATCCTCGCATGAGGCGTGGATCGTGGCGGGGTCGCTGAAGAAGCGGGTATATTCAGCCAGCGCGTCGGGATCGAAGATATCGAGCCCGCTTTTGCCCCAAGCGCCGATCTTGCGCTGCAGATAGAAGGCTGGGTCCGCGCCGATCATCTGTTCGGGCAGCGGCGCAGGCTGGATCAGAAAGAACCAGTGGTAATAGCCCGTGGCAAAGGCCA
Source organism: Pseudooctadecabacter sp. (assembly GCA_020628265.1). Taxonomy (GTDB): domain Bacteria; phylum Pseudomonadota; class Alphaproteobacteria; order Rhodobacterales; family Rhodobacteraceae; genus Octadecabacter. The sequence goes on from JAHDFG010000288.1 coordinate 1,627, forward strand.
TGTCGGTTTGCGCGTACATGGTGGCCGTGGGGGCAATGTCCAGCACGGCCCCCTTTGTCACACGAGGGGCGTGATCCAGCATCAGCCGGTGGGCCACACGCCCCCCACGGTCGTGACCTGCGACCTGAAAGGTCTCGTGCCCCAACTCAGACATCAACAGCGCCATATCGGCGGCCATTTCCCGTTTGGAATAGGGCGCGTGGGTCTCGTCCGTTGGCGGTTTGTCCGACCCGCCGTAGCCGCGCAAATCCGGCACGATGACGCGGAAGCCCGCGTCCGCCAGCGCGGGGGCCACGCGGTGCCAACAGGCCGAGGTTTGCGGATAGCCGTGGATCAGCAACAAAGGCGCGCCGGTTCCGCCAGTGCGGACCCGCAGGGTCATGCCGTTGGGCAGCGCGATCTGTTGTTCGTCAAACCCTTCAAACATCACAGCGCCGCCCGCATTTCGTCGATCTGGGTCTGGATGAAGGCGTCAAAGGCCGCCGAGGGCTGGCGCAGGGGGAAGACGTCGCCAAAGGGGTCTGGTGCGTCGATTGTGCTGCCGGACATCTCGGCCAGAACATTGTGTCCACAGAAGGGGACGTAGACCTCGGAATAGCCGCCTTCGTGGGCCATCATCAGCCGCCCCTGACACAGGTCGTCTGCCCAGGCCATCACTCTTTTGGTCATGTCGCGGAACGTCTCGGCCGTGGCGAGCATCCGCCCCAAAGGATCAATCGCCGCCGCATCAAAACCGCAGGCGATAACGATGACATCCGGGTTGAAGGCCGCAATCTGTGGCCCCACGATCTGGTCCATCACGGCCAGATAGCCGACGTGCCCCACTCCAGGCGGTAGGGGAATATTAAGGTTAACGCCCGCCCCCGCGCCGGAACCGCGATCGGCGAAGGCACCCGTGTCCATAGGGTAGTTGCGCTCTTGGTGGATCGAGATCGTCAGGACATCTGGGTCTTCGTAAAAGATCGCCTCGGTCCCGTTGCCGTGGTGCACATCCCAGTCCAGCACGACGACCCGTTCACACAGGCCCTGCGCCCGAGCTGACTGGATCGCGATGGCAAGGTTCGCCATCAAACAGAAGCCGTTGGGATAATCGGGCAGACAATG
>JAHDFG010000289.1 GCA_020628265.1 Pseudooctadecabacter sp.
AAGCTCACTTCTGGCCGATTTTGCTTTCGCTGCCATCAAACAGGCGGCGGATGTTGGCCGCGTGCCGCCAGAAGATCAGGGCACACAAGGCAAGCAGCAGAAAGAACGCATTCGGGAAGCCCGCAAAGAAGGCCACGACAGGTGCCACGACCGACGCCGCAAGGGCGGCCAAGGACGAGAACCGGAAAATCGCGGCTGTGGCGAGCCACGTGACAGCCGCCGCAATCCCGATGGGCCAGACCAGACCGAAGACCACACCAAAGAAGGTCGCAACCCCCTTGCCCCCCCGAAACCCCAGCCACACGGGAAAACAATGGCCGATCAGGGCCATGAAACCCGCAACCTGCGCTGCATCCGGTGCCGCAAATGCCAACGCCAGCAACACCGCCGCGAGCCCTTTGCCCGCATCCAGCGCAAGGGTCGACGCGGCGGCCTTTTTGGAACCGGTGCGCAACACATTGGTGGCACCGATATTGCCGGACCCGATCTCACGCAGGTTTCCCAAGCCCATCAAGCGGGCAATGATCACACCGGACGGGATCGACCCGATGAAATAGCCAATCAAGGCCCAAAGCCCCAAGGTTGCCCCACTGCTGATCAGGTCAGGCATCGGCCAGCTCTTTCGTCATGTTCACGCCGCCCACGTAGGTCGCGTGGACACGGCCCTGCATCATGGCCCCGTCAAACGGCGTGTTCTTGGATTTCGATTTCAGCGCAAACCGGTCGAGTTTGAAACTCGCATCAGGATCAAACAGTACCAGATCAGCCGGCGCACCAGCCGACAGGCGTCCACAGGACAAACCCAGCCGGTTGGCGGGATTCAGCGATAGCGCCCGGAACAGGGCTGGCAGGTCAAGGTGCCCCGCATGAACAAGCCTCAACGCGGCGGGCAACAGGGTCTCCAAAGCCACAGCCCCGCTGGCGGCTTCTTCATAGGGCAATCGCTTGGATTCCTCGTCCTGAGGCGTGTGCATGGACGAGATGAAGTCGATGAGGCCCGAGGCGACGGCCTCAACTACGGCCATCCGGTCTTCTTCGGCGCGCAAGGGTGGCTTCAACTTGAAGAACGTCCGGTAGTCGGCCACGTCCAGCTCGTTCAGAGTCAGGTGGTGGATGCCGACCCCCGCCGTGATGTCCAGGCCGTTGGCTTTCGCGCGTTCCAATGCGGGCAGGGCGCGGGCCGTCGTGATCTGGTCGACGTGATAGGCGGCACCGGTCATTTCCAACAGGGCCACATCGCGGTCCAGCCCCATACGTTCGGCCATCGGTGTCACGCCGGGAAGGCCCCGCAGTGAGGCAAACTTGCCAGAGGTCACCGCAGCCCCTGCGGACAAGCCCGGTTCCTGCACATGCCCGATGACCAGCGCGCCGCAGGACTTTGCGTAGGTCAATGCGCGGCTGAACACCTTGGTGTCTGTGACCACTCGGTCACAATCCGTAAAGGCCACGGCGCCCGCGTCCATCAGAAAGCCGATCTCGGTCATTTCGCGGCCGTCCCGACCCTTGGTCAGGGCCGCCATGGGCAGCACGTTTACGGCGGCGTCAATCGCCGCACGACGTTCGACGAATTCCAGCGTTTCAGGCGTGTCGATAGCAGGGTCCGTATCGGGGCGCGTGACGATTGTGGTAATCCCGCCCGCCACGGCGGCGCGACCTGCGGAGGCAAAACTCTCCTTGTGACGCTCGCCGGGTTCCGAGACTTTCACACCGATGTCGACAATCCCGGGGGCGAGGCACAGACCTTTGCAATCAATGACGTCAACATCGCCCTCATCGGGGGTTCCCCCCTCTTCGCAGATCACACCATCGGCGATTGTTAGGCTGCCTAGGGTGTCTGTTCCTGCCTCGGGATCAATGAGACGGGCATTTTGAAAGCGGATCGAGGTCATTCAGGCAATCCTTACGGTCTTCGACGGCATCATCCCGCGACCCATATCATCAAGACAACGAGCAAGGCCATCACCAGCAACGCGACGGTCGCCACGCGGCCAGACATTGCGGCATCGGACGGCACCTTCTTCTGCGGCGGGTCTTCCAGAACGGCCGTGCCATCCGGATTGGGAAGCGGATCGAACGTCACCGAGGTGTCCGGCTCACGCAGCGTGGCCAACAGGTGGAGAGGCCCCTCGCCTGAAAGCTCGGCCGGCTTGGTCAGGAACGCAGGCGATCGCGCAATCACATAAACTGTCGGATGCATATCGCCCGTCGCCTCCAAAGCATCGCGATTTGCCTCCAGATCTTCGGTCCGCACGTCATAGCCGGCCGCCAGAAACTCCGGCAGCCCGATGTCTTCTAGGTCCATCGTCCACATCTGTTGGATGTGGTCCACGTCCAAAGCCCCCACACCGATCCATTCTGCAATCTGGTCCGGCGCCAGCGCCTTGCCCCGTGCCAGATCAGAGGGCCGGACCAATACAAACACGCGCACCAGACCGTATTCATGTTCGGAAATGTTTTGGCCATCGATCATGAGGTTTCCTTTCGGGCGGCTTCTATGGCCTTTTCCAAGGCCGAACCATCTGCAGGGTAGAACAGCTTGACCCCCTTTCCAGCGTGGCCCGAGACACCGACACGGACACCATTGCCGCTGTGGCGGACGCCCGTGACGTCAGTCAGGTCAACCGCGCGGTCGCCTTGCAGAATGATCCGCCGATTGGTGACCCACGCGCGGTAACGGCCCAGCCGGACGCGTTCCTGCATCAGGATCACGCAAGTGAC
>JAHDFG010000015.1 GCA_020628265.1 Pseudooctadecabacter sp.
AAAAAGTCCGAAGGACGGGGCGAAGCCCCCTATCGCGGCGCAGCCGCGCGGGTCGGATTTGTGAAGCAAATTCGAACACCTACATCAGCCCCCCCAGAACCGCCCGCCGGATAGGACGCGCGAACATCAACCCGCCGCCCATAACACCCAGCGCCATCGTGGCTTCACCGGGATTGTGCTGCATATGGACGATCATCATGGCCACGAAAGCCACGGTAAAGGCCCACAGCAGCCGCCGCAGCCATTTGATCATGGGCAGCAGGGCGACGATCAGGATCGCGCCCAAGATCAGCCATTCGTAGGTCACTCGGCCAGCCGCTTGGGCAAGGCGTTGGCCCAGCCGGAAATCGAACCGGCGCCAAGACAGACGACCATGTCGCCCTCTTTGGCCTGCTCTTTCACCAGACGAACGAGATCGTCTTCGTCCGTGATGGCCCGCGCGTGGCGATGACCGGCGCGGATCAGACCGGCAACAAGATCGTCCCGCGTGGCCCCTTCGATGACGTCTTCCCCTGCGGCGAAGACCTCGGCGATGGCGACCACGTCGGCGTCGTTGAAACAAGCACAAAAGTCGTCGAAGTGGTGGTGCAGACGGGTGTAGCGGTGCGGCTGGTGCACGGCGATGATCCGGCCCTCGCTCGCTTGACGGGCCGCTTTCAGCACCGCGGCAATCTCGGTCGGGTGGTGACCGTAGTCGTCGATGATCGTGACACCGTTCACCTCACCCACGCGGGTGAAGCGGCGGTTCACACCACCGAAGCTTGCCAAAGCGGCGCGGATCTCTTCGCGCTTCATGCCCAGATGCCGCGCCACTGCAATGCCGGACAGCGCGTTGGAGACGTTGTGATCGCCCGGCATGGGCAACTGGCAGCCTTCGATCAGCTGGTCCTCGTTCTGCAGGGCCACGTCGAAATGCGCGACACCGCCCTTGTAGGTCAGGTTTACCGCCCGCACGTCTGCCTGCGCGTTGAACCCGTATGTCACCACACGGCGGTCGGTGATCTTGCCCACCAGCGTCTGCACATCCGGATCGTCCGTGCAGCAGACGGCCAGACCGTAGAATGGAATGTTGGAAACGAAATCATAGAACCCGCGGTGCAGGTTTTCTTCCGTGCCCCAGTGCTCCATGTGCTCGGGGTCGATGTTGGTCACAATCGCGATGGTTGCTGGCAGGCGGTTGAAGGTGCCGTCGCTCTCGTCGGCCTCAACCACCATCCACTCGCCATCGCCCACGCGGGCATTGGACCCATAGGCGTGGATAATGCCGCCGTTCACGACCGTGGGGTTAAAGTTCCCACCGTCCAGAAGGGCTGCGACCATCGTCGTGGTCGTCGTCTTCCCGTGGGTTCCCGCGACAGCGATGTTGGATTTCAGCCGCATCAGTTCCGCCAGCATTTCGGCGCGGCGCACGATGGGCAGGCCTTTGGCGCGGGCGGCATCTAGTTCCGGATTGCCCGGTTTGATCGCGCTTGAGATCACGACGACCTCGGCATCTTCCACATTCTCGGCCCGCTGACCTTCGAAGATGAATGCGCCCAGTGCCTTGAGGCGTTTGGTGATCGGCGTTTCCTTAAGGTCCGACCCTTGGACGACGTAGCCATGGGACAAAAGCACTTCGGCAATCCCCGACATCCCGATCCCGCCGATCCCGACGAAGTGGATAGGGCCAACATCAAGCGGGAGTTTCGTTGCAGCATTCATAATCGGGCTACCGTCCATTGTTTTTGTCCTTATGTGGTGCGCGTTTCGGCCAATCCGAGCGTAAGATCAACCAGCGTTTGCGTCGCATCCGGTTTTCCGCAGGCCAGTGCCGATTGCGCCATCTGGTTTGCGCCCGCAGGGTTCGACAGCACCGTCGTGATCTGTTCGGCCAGACTGTCCACATGCAGCTGGCTTTCAGGCACCATGACGGCGGCCCCTGCCTCGACCAACTGCCGCGCGTTGGCGGTCTGGTGATCGGCGGCTGCCGCGGCGTATGGCACCAGAATAGACGGGCGGCCAATCACGCTCAGGTCCGCAATGGTGCTGGCACCGGCCCGTGTGATGACAAGTTGCGCTTCGGACATGCGGGTCGGCACATCGTTGAAAAAGGTCTGCACGTCCGCCGGAATGCCCTCGTCGGCGTAGTATTGTGCGACGCGGTCCAGATCCTCGGCGCGGGCCTGATGGCTGACGCGGATGTTGCGACGGATTTCGGACGGCAGCGCGTTGATCGCAGGCGGGACAACATCAGACAGGATGCGTGCCCCCTGACTGCCGCCCATCACGAGAATAGACATCGGGTAGTCGCCTGGTGCGATGTATCCCGCCCCTGCCCGTTCAAGGATTGATCCGCGCACCGGATTGCCCACCGGCACGCCTTCGACCCCCTCAGGAAGTTCCGTGGGCCACGTCCCGCAAGCGACCTTGTAGACCCGCTTGGCAAACAGCTGGTTGACGCGCCCCAGCACGCCGTTTTGTTCATGGATCATACGAGGTCGCCGCAAAAGGGTGGCCGCTGTCAGGGCGGGAATCGAAGGGTATCCGCCAAAGCCCACCACGACAGCAGGCTTGTCCCGCAGCATCCGGCTCATGGCGGCCAGTGATCCGCCTGCAATCTTGAAAGGCACCATCAGCTTGGCTGCAATACCACCACGGGCAAAGGTGGCGGAGCCCACCTGTTCAATCTCGACCGCATGGGGGAAGCCGCCCGTGTAGCGTGCGCCGCGCGCATCGGTGCTGAGTTTCACCCGCCAGCCGCGCGCCAGCATCGCCTCGGCCAAGGCCTGCGCAGGGAACATATGCCCGCCGGTGCCGCCTGCGGCAATGATCAGAAGCGGCTGGCTCATCCGGAACGTCCCCGCCGCAACAAGAGATCACCGATCTGCCCCTGCGGTCGCGACCGCGTGAAGGCCAGCAACATACCCACAGCAATGCCGGATGCGATCACAGAGGACCCACCGTAGCTGACAAAAGGCAAGGTCATCCCCTTGGCGGGGAGCAGGCGCACGGCGACGCCCATATTGATCATCGCCTGCACCCCGACGATGCAGGCCAACCCGCAACCGGCCAGCCGGATGAACGGATCGCGTTCCCGCATCAGCCGCACAAGGCTGCGCACCACGATCGTCGCATAGAGCGCGATGATGGCGAGCACACAGATCAGCCCGTATTCCTCGGCCGCGACGGCGATAATAAAGTCCGTATGGGCATCGGGCAGCGACCACTTCACGGTCCCCTCGCCCACGCCCACACCAAAGAACCCGCCTTCGCGGATGGCGTTGGTGGCATAGCCCAACTGCGTCGTAGGATCGACATCGGGGTTCAGAAACCCGTCAATGCGGCGGGCAAAGTGTTCGGAATTGGCGTAGGCAATCGTGCCGCCAAAGACGACAACGCCCGCTAAGGCGACCAGCAGGATCATCGGCGCACCGGCGACGAAATACATCACACCCCAGCCAAACAGGACCAACGCCGCCTGACCGAAGTCCGGCTGCATTGCCAGCATCAAAACGATGACGACCGTCAGGACGAGGGAATAGCTCTTTCCCGGTGGCCCGCCGATCTCCTGACTGGCGGCCATGAACCACGCGGCGACAACGATAAACCCGGGCTTGAGGAATTCCGACGGCTGCACAGAGGCAAACCCTAGCGAATACCAGCGCACAGCCCCCTTGCCGAAATCCGTGCCGAGAAACGGCAAACCGGCCAGCGCCACAAAGGCACACAGGAACCCCAGCACCGCCAAACGGCGCACCAAAGTGGGCGACATCATTGATGTGACAAACAGAACCACAATCGCGACCGAGCCAAAAAACGCCTGTCTTTGCACGTAATGAAACGGTTCAAACCCGTTCTTGGCCGCCAGCGGCGGGGAAGCGGCGAGGCCTAACAAAAGCCCGATACCAAATAGAGCAAGAATGCAGGACAACGTCCATTTATCGACCGTCCTCCACCAACGGGGAAGAACGGGATCGCCCGATGATACGGGGATCGTGCCATAGACCATCTCTGTCATGGTACAACTGCCTTACTGCCTCTGGTCGCCCGTTTGCCGGGTCTGGTCTTGAGCATAGACATAAAAACAACGCGTTTCCATTAAAAATGTCCCCCGCGCTTCTTCTGACCCGAAAACTCCCCCCACAACTCTCCTCGGGGGCCGGCCTGCCCCTTGCGCAGACGCCCGATTCAAGGCACCCCACACCCCATGCATGTGAACACCCTGATCCTTGGCGCAGGCGCCGCTGGCCTGTTTTGTGCAGCCCACGCAGGGCCACGCGTGCTCGTCGTCGATCACGCCAAAGCCGCCGGTGAGAAAATCCGCATCTCGGGCGGGGGGCGGTGCAACTTTACCAACCTCGGAACCACGGCTGCGAACTTCATCAGCGGCAACCCCCACTTCGCCAAATCGGCACTGGCCCGTTACACCCAGTGGGACTTTATTGATCTGGTGAACCGCCATGGCATCCCATGGCACGAAAAGACGCTGGGGCAGCTGTTTTGTGACACGTCGGCCAAGGACATCATCGCCCTGCTACGGGCCGAGATGGAGGCCGCGGGCGCGCAAATGTGGCTGAAGACCAACATCGAAGAGATCACTCACGACGGAACGGACTACACTGTCCGCCTGACCCGCGATGGCAAGACGGGGACCGTCACAGCGCGGCATCTGGTGGTGGCCACGGGGGGCAAATCGATCCCCAAGATGGGGGCCACGGGGCTCGCCTATCAGATTGCGGACCAGTTCGGGCTGGCCGTGACAGACACCCGCCCTGCCCTTGTGCCGTTCACGTTTTCGGACGAGCGGTTCAAACCGCTGGCAGGCACGGCCACGCCGGCGCGGCTGACCACACAAGACGGCACCGCCTTTGACGAGGCAATGCTGTTCACCCACCGCGGACTGTCGGGTCCGGCGGTGCTGCAGGCGTCCAGTTATTGGCAGGACGGCGAGGATGTGCAGGTCACCATTGCGCCGGATCTGGACCTTGCCGATGCCCTGAAGTCCGCCCGCCGGAGGATGGGCCGCAAGGCCCTGACGACGGCCCTGAGCACGCATCTGCCTGCCCGATTGGTCGATCATCTGTCGGGCGAAATTGATCTGACCGGCAATGCGGGCGATTTATCGGACGTGCGGATCGATGCCATCTGCCAACACCTGCACGACTGGCGGCTGCGCCCGTCGGGCACCGAAGGCTACCGCACGGCTGAGGTCACATTGGGCGGCGTCGACACGGATGGGCTGTCGTCCAAAACCATGGAGGCCAAGGCCGTCCCGAACCTCTATTTCATCGGTGAAGCCGTGGATGTCACAGGCTGGCTGGGGGGCTACAACTTCCAATGGGCGTGGTCTTCGGCCCATGCGGCCGGAACGGCCATCGCCGCGCAGGGCGGCTAACCGGCCCTTCGGGGAGAGTTTTTGGGTCAGAAGAAGCGAGGGTTACGCGAGGTCTGCTACCTGTGCCGCGAAGTCCTCACCGCGTTTTTCGAAGCTGTCGTATTGGTCGAATGAGGCCGCAGCGGGTGCCAGCAGTACGGTGTCGCCTGATTTTGCTTCGGCTGCGGCACGGGCCACGGCGCTTGCCATGTCGCCGCATATCTCAACGTCCAGCCCTTTGAGTTTCATCGCGAAGGCTGCGGCCTCACGCCCGATTACATAGGCTTTGACGACGTTCGGCGCAGGCAACAAGGCGTCCAGCCCGCCCTCCTTTTCCAGACCGCCGCAAATCCAGTGGATGCGATCGAAGGCGGCAAGCGCCTTGGCCGCGCTGTCCACATTCGTGGCCTTGCTGTCGTTCACGAAACGCACCCCGCCCCGCTCGGCAATGAGCTGGCTGCGGTGCGGCAGGCCTTTGAAGCTGTGCAGCGCCTGTTCGATCACACGCGGGCCGATGCCCAGCGCGCGGGTTGCGGCATAAGCGGCGCAGGCGTTCTGGTGATTGTGCGCGCCGGGCAAACCGGCAATCCCGCGCAGATCAATGGATGCCGCCTGCCGCCCCTTGCGGTATTCGCTCAGAAACCCCTTACGGGCAAAAACAGACCAGCCCGGCCCATCCAGCTTTTGCCCTGATGAGATGCGCAACACGCGATCATCGTCCGGCCCTTCGGACATCTGGTTGGCCAGATAGCGGCCCTCGGGCTCGTCCACGCCGATCACGGCACGGTCCGGTCCGCCTTCGATCAGCAGGCGGCGTTTGGCGGCGAAGTAGCCACCGAAGCCTGCGTGCCGGTCCAGATGGTCGGGCGTCAGGTTGGTGAAGACCGCCACATCGGGCGTCAGCGCACGGGCAAGGTCAGTTTGGTAGCTGCTGAGTTCCAGCACGATCACCTCGCCATCGTGGGCGGGGTCGATATCGAGGACACCGCGGCCAATGTTACCGGCGAGCTGTGTGGGGCGGCCTGCCTCCTCGAGGATGTGGTGGATCAGCGCGGACGTTGTTGATTTGCCGTTCGATCCGGTCACCGCGATGACCTTGGGCATGGTCTCGAAGTTGTCCCAATCGGACGTCGCAAAGCTGCGGAAGAACAGGCCGATGTCATTGTCCACGGGTACCCCTGCGGCCATGGCGTTGGCAATCGCGGGGTGCGGCTCGGGGTAGAGGTGCGGGATGCCGGGTGAGGTGATGAGGGTATCAATGCCATCAAAGGCATTGGATTTTGTAAGGTCGCGCAGGTCCGCGCCCGCATCGTTGGCCTTGTCCGCTGCAGTCGGGCTGTCGTCCCAAACCACAACTTGGGCACCACCCGCCTGCAACGCCGCGACAGTGGCGAGGCCGGAACGGCCAAGGCCCAATACTGCAACAGTCTTGCCGGTCACACCCTGCACAGGAATCATGGATCACCCCTTCGTCAAACGGGCGGAGAATGCGAGGGATTGCTCAGCAGGACAAGGGGTTCGGTCACAACAAAAGCGGGCGCGGTCGATACGTGACGCCGGGGCGGGCAAACTCTACGCAAAAAGCGCGGCGGTCCCGAAGCGCCGACCCGTCCGCTATCGCGACAGCATCACGTTGCGGGTGCCGCCAGCGTTGTTGGCCATGAAGCCACTTCCCAGATTGCCTTCGACGAACATCAGACCTCCCCAAGACCGGCCTCCGGCGGCGGTCCACCAATAGCGCATTGGGCGGGCGCATTCCCCGCCCAGCAGCAGGTCGATTTCTTCTGCGGTCATGCCGTTGGGGTTCATCGCCTCGACAGAGGCGTCAAAGTCCGGCGCAGGGGCCGGATCCTCGCCCAGATTGCGGGCCAGACCCATGGGGATGAGCGGGACACTTTGTCCCTGTCCTTCCATGAACAAGGTGCCAGCCGCCTGATCGAAGCGCAGGGTCACACTCATCAGATTGGTGCCGGTCGTGAAGCCCGTGCCGGGGGCGGACATCTGCCATGTGCCTTCCAGATAGCGCCCCATATCCGCGGCGGTCACGGGTGAGCTTTCGGGCTGGCACGGCGAGGTCACAACGACCTCTTGTGCGGCTGCTTGGGTGGCGGTGAATGCAAGGGCTGCAAGAATGGGAATGCGCATGGTCCAAACCTTTTGTTCTAAATGCCGGCAGGATGACATTTGGGAACCGGTTCGGAAAGGGGGCGTTTGATCCATGTCAGGGTGCGCAGTCGGCCAACCTGTCAGACTGACACCGGACAATGAAGGAGGACGAAACCAATGCTACATGTGACCCACCCTGCCCCGAACCGCGTTGACCTTGAGCTGGACGGCGTTCTTGACAGCGGCATGATGGCCGCCGCCTTGGACGATCTGGTGGAAAAGTCAGCGGGCGTGACCGACGGCGTGATGCTCTACAAGATCACGTCATTTGAGTGGCCCACAGGCGGGGCCATCGCCGCCGAGATGATGCGCCTGCCCCAGCTGTTCGAGATGATCGGCCATTTCAAACGCTGTGCGGTTGTCACCGACACGGGCTGGATCGCCAAGGCCGCCGAAATCGAAGGCCGCATGATCCCGGGCCTTGAGATCAAGGCCTTCGGGTTTGACGAGATTGAGGCCGCCGAGGCTTGGCTTGATGCGGCGGATGTGGAGGAGAACGTCCCCGTCTAGCGGACCTTCAGGGTCGCCAGACCGATCACCGCAAGGATCAGCGAGATGATCCAGAAGCGGATGACGATTTGCGGCTCGGCCCAGCCCTTTTTCTCGTAGTGGTGGTGGATGGGCGCCATGAGGAACACGCGTTTGCCGGTGCGTTTGAAGTAGAGCACCTGAATAATCACGGACATGGCTTCGACCACGAAGATGCCGCCGACGATGGCCAGAACGATCTCGTGTTTCGTCGCGACAGCGATTGCGCCGAGGGCTCCGCCAAGGGCCAGTGAACCGGTGTCGCCCATAAAGACGGCCGCGGGCGGCGCGTTGTACCACAAGAAGCCCAAGCCGCCGCCAATGAGGCCTGCAGCGAAGATCGTCAGTTCACCCGTGCCGGGCACGTAGTGCAGGCCCAGTTCTGTCGTGAAGTCCACGCGGCCCACGAAGTAGGCGATCACGCCGAAGGTACCCGCTGCGATCATCACCGGCATGATGGCCAGACCGTCCAGCCCGTCGGTCATGTTCACGGCGTTGGCCGCGCCGACGATCACGATCATCGCGAAGGGGATAAAGAGGATGCTGAGGTTGATCAGCGTGTCCTTGAAGACCGGCAGGGCCAATTGGTTCGTCAGTTCTGCGGGGTGGTACTGGGCGGCCCAATAGGCGGCCACGCCGGCGATCAGGAACCCGATGCCGAGGCGGATTTTGCCGCTAACGCCTGCGGTGTTTTGCTTGGAAACCTTGGCGTAGTCGTCGGCAAAGCCGATCAGCGCAAAGGACAATGTGACGAACAGCACCATCCAGACGAACGGGTTGTCGAGCCGCGCCCACAAGAGCGTGGATGTCAGCAACGCCCCCACGATCAGCAGCCCTCCCATGGTCGGGGTCCCGGCCTTGGACAGGTGGCTTTCGGGGCCGTCGTCGCGGATCGGCTGGCCTTTGCCTTGGCGGGCGCGCAGCACGCGGATCAGTGAGGGGCCAAAGACGAAGCCGAAGACAAGAGACGTCAGGAAGGCGCCGCCTGCGCGGAATGTGATGTAGCGAAACAGGTTGAAGAAGTCGCCGCCGTCACTCAGCGCGGTTAACCAATACAACATCTACGCGTCCCTTCTGCCCTGTCAGGCTTATCTTGTGCTGTCCGAGTGGGCATCGGGATGCCCCAGTTTGCGGATGGCGTCAACGACGAGACTGACCTTTGAGCCTTTGGAGCCTTTGACCAGCACCACATCGCCTGCATCCACGAGCCGAGTGGCCTGTGCGGCAAGGTCGCTGGCGCTTTCTTCCCAGACGCCGCGTTTCTCTTCGGGCAAAGCGTCGTAAAGGCCACGCATGCGAGGGCCTGCGCAATGGACAAGGTGGACCTGTTCCAGAGAGGCGTCCGCCGCGATCGACGCATGCATTTGCGCCTCCTCCGGTCCCAGTTCCAGCATGTCACCCAAGATTGCCACGCGGCGGCCTTTGACGATGTGGCCGACGTTGTCGACCGGCGTGTGGGAGGCCAGCACCTCCAATGCGGCGGTCATCGACGTGGGGTTGGCGTTGAAGGCGTCATCGAGCAGCGCAATGCCTTCGTTGCGGGCGGGATCGGTCAGGACCTGCTCCAGCGTGCCGCGGCCCGCGGGCGGGTGCCACAGCCCAAGATCAAGAGCAGCCTGCACCGGATCGGCGCCGAGGGCGGCGGCGGCGGCCAGAATGCCCAGCCCGTTCATCGCAAAATGCCGCCCCGCCGTGCTGAGTTTGAACATCAGCGGACCGACGGGTGTGTCGGCCTGCACCATGGTCTGACCTTCGCGCAGGGCCACGTGTTGAAGCTTCCAGTCGCGGGCCATCTGGCCGAACAATACCTGCTGCGCCTCAAGACGTGAGGCGTGATTTTGCAGGATCGCACTGGTCTCAATATCAGCTTTTAGCACCGCAACCCCGCCAGAGGTCAGCCCGTCCATGATCGACGCCTTTTCACGGGCGATGCCGGTGATGTCGTCGAAGGCCTCAAGGTGGGCGGCGGCGACGGTGGTGATCATGGCCACATGGGGCCGCGCCATGCGCGACAGGGGCGCGATTTCGCCCGGATTGGACATGCCGATCTCGATCACCGCGTATTCGGTGTCGGCAGGCATCCGCGCCAAGGTCAGGGGAACGCCCCAGTGGTTGTTATAGCTCGCTTCGGCCGCGTGGGTTTTGCCCTGACGGGACAGGACCGTGCGGGCCATTTCCTTGGCCGAGGTTTTGCCCACGGAGCCGGTGATGCCGAGGACCTTTGCCTTTGTGCGGGCACGGGCGGCGATGCCCAAGGCCTCAAGCGCCAAAAGGACGTCATCGACGATCAACAGCGGTGCGTCCTCGGCCACGCCGTCCGGCCTGTGCGTCACAAGTGCAGCTGCAGCCCCTTTCTCAAGCGCCATCTGCACAAAGTCATGCCCGTCGCGCGCGGCTTTGAGGGCGACAAACAGATCGCCTGCCTCAATCGTGCGGGTGTCGATGCTGACGCCGGTCGCCGTCCAGCGCGCGGTGCTTTGCCCGCCCGTGGCGCGGGCGGCGTCCTGAGATGTCCAGAGGGTCAAAAGATGTCTCCATCAAGGGCGGCCACGGCCACGCTGGCCTGTTCCACGTCATCAAAGGGCAGCACATCGGTGCCGATGGTCTGGCCGGTCTCATGCCCCTTGCCTGCAATCAGCAGCGCGTCACCGGGACCAAGGGCATCAACGCCGCGCAGGATGGCCTCGGCGCGGTCAGCGACCTCAGTCGCTTCGGGACAGCCCTGCATGACAGCAGCGCGAATGGTGGCGGGGTCTTCGGTGCGCGGGTTGTCGTCGGTCACGAAGACCACGTCGGCATGGTCTGCCGCCGCCTGCCCCATCAGGGGCCGCTTGCCCGCGTCACGGTCGCCCCCTGCCCCGACAATCGCAACCAGCTTGCCCATCACGTGCGGGCGCATGGCCTGCAGGGCCGTGGCCACCGCGTCGGGCGTATGGGCATAATCCACAAAGACCGCCCCGCCGTTCTTGCGGGTGGCGGCATGTTCCATCCGCCCCCGAACCGTCGTGAGGTGCGGCAGCGTATCGAACACCTCTTCCGCGTCGGCACCGGCAGCGATGCAAAGACCGGCGGCCAGCAGCACGTTGTCCGCCTGAAACCCGCCGATGAGGTTTAGACGGGCGGAAAAGCGGCTGCGTTGCCAGTCAAACAGGATGTCCTGCCCCGTGGCATCAAACCGCTGGGCATGAAGGTGCAGGCGGGCGTCGGGGTGACGGCCTACAGTAATGACCTCAATCCCGCGGTCCTCGCAGATCTGAACAACCTCCGGCCCCTTGGGATCGTCGATGTTGATCACGGCGACGCCGTCTTCGGGCAAAAGCCGCGTGAAGAGGCCCATTTTGGCGTCGAAATAAGCCTCGAACGTTTTGTGATAGTCCAGATGGTCTTGGGTGAAGTTGCTAAAGCCTGCGGCGGATAGCACCACACCGTCGAGGCGACGCTGGTCGAGCCCGTGGCTGGAAGCCTCCATCGCCACATGGGTGACGCCCTGCCATTTTGCCTCGGCCAATGCGCGGTGCAGGGTGATGGGTTCGGGGGTGGTGTGTTTCAGCGGATAGGTCCAGACGCCTTCGATGCCCGTTGTGCCAAGGTTCACGGCGGCCTGTTCCATCTCGACCCAGATTTGGCGGGCAAATGTGCTGACGGAGGTTTTGCCGTTGGTGCCGGTGACGGCCACCACGGTATCGGGGTGTGCGCCAAACCACAGAGAGGCAGTCTGCGCCAAGGCGCCGCGCGGGTCTTCTGCGATGATGAGGGCGGCGTCGGAGGCCTCAAGCTCGGCCTTGGCAATTTCGGCCCCTTCGGCATCTGTCAAAACAGCCGCAGCACCCATGCGCAGGGCATAGGTGATGAATTCCGCGCCGTGGACCTGTGAACCGGGCAAGGCAAAGAAGAGCGTGCCGTCCTTCACTTGCCGGCTGTCAACGGCAAGGCCTGTTACCTGCGCGCTGCGCCCACCTTGGGCCGTCAGCCCAAGGGCGGCCAAAGACATAGATTTCTGGCCGGCTTCGCTGCTCATGTGCCTGACTCCCTAGTTTGAAGTCAGTGTTACACCCGTTGGCGTGAGGGTTTCAACGTCTGGCCGCATGCCCAACAGGGGTGCGACGCGGCGGACCATTTCAGCGGCGACAGGAACGGCTGTCCAACCGGCGGTGCGGCGCTGTTCGCCCAAGGCCTCGACCGTGGGTTCATCCAGCGTGACGATCAGCACGTAGCGCGGGTCGTCGGCGGGAAAGACGGACGCGAAGGTCGCGATGGTGCGGTCTTCGTAGTAGCCGCCCGTGGGGCGCGGTTTATCGGCGGTGCCGGTTTTGCCGCCCACGGCGTAGCCTTCGACGTCGCCAAAGGAGGCCGTGCCCTCGGTCACAACGGCGCGGAGCATATCGCGGGAGGTGGCGCTGACCTGTTCGCTGACGATGCGTGGGCCGTTCTGGGGGCCGTCTTGACGCAGCAAGGTCGGCAGAACCCGCGTGCCACCGTTGAGCAGGCTGGAATAGGCCGCCGCGAGGTGTACGGGCGACGAGGACAAGCCGTGGCCGTAAGAGATCGTCATGGTCGAGATTTCAGACCAGTTGGGCGGCAACAGCGGATCGCCTGTTGGGGCCTCGACCATTTCGACCTCTGTGCTTTCCAGAAGGCCCAGTTGATCAAGGAAGCTGCGCTGGCGTTCGCCGCCGATCATCATGGCGATGCGGGCGGTGCCGATGTTGGAGGATTTCACGATCACATCCGTGGCGGACAACGTGTTGCCATAGTTGGAGAAATCGCGGATGCGAAAGCGGCCCCACTGCAGCGGGCCGGAGGTGTCGATCATCGTATTGGCGTTGATCAGCCCCAGTTCCATCGCCTGTGCGACGGTGAAGATTTTGAACACACTGCCCAGTTCATAGACGCCCTGCACCGCGCGATTAAAGAGCGGGCTGTCGGATTGGTCGGTTGCGTTGTCTTCGGCGGTCAGCACGCGGGGGCGGTCGTTGGGGTCAAAGTCCGGCAGGCTGACCATGCTGATGATCTCGCCCGTGTGGACATCCATCAAAACGGACGAGGCGCCCTTGGCATTCATCAGCATCATGCCGCCCTGCAAGACACGCTCGGACGCGGCCTGCACGGTGAGGTCGAGGCTGAGTTCCAGCGGTGCACCTTCGTTGGCGGGGTCGCGCAGGAAGTCGTCGAAGTAACGTTCAACGCCAGCGACGCCGATCACCTCAGCGGAATTCACGCCCTCGCGGCCATAGGTGGCGCCGCCCAGAATATGGGCTGCGACGGAGCCGTTGGGATAGAGACGCATCTCACGCGGTCCAAAGAGCAGGCCCGGGTCGCCGATGTCGTGGACGGCTTGCATTTGTTCGGGGCTGATTTCGCGGCGGATCCACAGGAAACGGCGGGAGCCGGTGAAATCGGCGTAGAGTTCTTCTTCTTCCAGCTCGGGGAAGATCGCCGCCAGATCGCGGGCCGCTTTGGCCGGATCGATCATGTCGGGGATTTGCGCATAAAGGCTGTGGGTGTCGAGGTTCGTGGCCAGCACGCGCCCGTTTCTGTCAACAATATCAGCCCGTTGCCCGATGATGGGCGAGCCGGAGGCCTGCGCAGTTGGCTCTTCCGGCACGGAGCCTGCGAGCATGCCCATGCGGGCACCGATCACCAGAAAGGCACAGAAGAAGGCGACGCCCATGACCAGCAGACGGCCTTCGGCCCGCAGGCGCGCGCGGTCGCGGTCTTCTTCATGACGCAGGCGGATATTCTCGGCCTCGATTGCGTCGGGGTTCTGGCCCTGTTCACGGGCCTTCAGGATGCGGGCAAGCGGGCGCAGGGGCGTGCGGATCATTGGCTCACCTCCGGTGCATTGGCGCTGCTGACTTCGATGGAATTCTCGATGTCGAAGACGATGCCCGAGGGGTAAGCGATTTGTTCGATCCGGCCAAAGCCGTCAGGCATCAGGGGCAGAAGGCCAAGGCGGTCAAAGTTCAATTCGGCCAGATCGCGGAGACGGTCGGGACGGTTGAGGTAGGCCCATTCGGCCTCAAGCACATTGAGCCGCTGATGGGCGGCACCAATCTGGCGGTGCAGGTCGCGGACCTCACGCAACGAGGCCTGTGTCTCATAGTTTTCGTGATAGGCCCAATAGGCCAGCCCCATCACAACCAAACCGGAAAAGATATAAAGAAGTGAACGCATTACCGCCCGTCCTTAAATGTGCCTTTTAACCGAGGCATGCCCAATTTCGAATAATCCACGGGGCCCGCCGGAGCCTCCGTGCGCCGTGCCACCCGCAGCTTGGCAGACCGTGCGCGCGGGTTCGCCGCGAGCTCTGCCTCATCAGGCCCGATGGCCTTCTTCGTCAGGATGTCGAACGCCGGTGTGTCAGCCTGTGTGACCGGCGCGTAGCGGTTCGCGTTGCCCGTGCCCCCGCCCCGCTGTTGCAGGAAGCGTTTGACCATGCGGTCCTCGACCGAATGGAAGGTGACCACGGCGAGGTATCCGCCCGGTTTGAGCGCGCGTTCGGCGGCCTCAAGGCCTTCGGCCAGCTGGCCGTATTCGTCATTCACGGCGATGCGGATGGCCTGAAAACTGCGGGTCGCGGGATGCGACTGGCCCGGCTTCGGGCGCGGCAGGCAACTTTCGATGATCCGCGCCAAGCCAAGGGTCGTTGTTATCTCTGCGGTCTCGCGCTCGGCAACAATTTTACGCGCGATGCGTCTTGAGGCGCGCTCTTCGCCGTACGTAAAGAGAATGTCAGCAAGATCGGTTTCGCTTGCTTGATTGATAATGTCAGCCGCACTTTGCCCCTCCTGCCCCATTCGCATGTCTAAGGGACCATCCCGCATGAAGGAAAAGCCCCGTTCCGCCTGATCAAGCTGCATGGACGACACGCCCAGATCGAGGACCACGCCGTCCAGATCGGATGCATATTGATCAAGGTTGGAAAATGTACCTTCCACAAGGTCAATCGCTGGGTTTTCAGTGGCCCATTGTGCCATTTTGAAAACGTCAGGGTCGCGATCAACCCCTGTGACATGGGCCGCGCCCGCGTCCAACAACTGTTTGGTGTAGCCGCCCGCCCCAAAGGTGCCATCAAGCCACCGGCCCTGAACAGGGGAACAGGCCGCGATGAGCGGCCCGATCAAAACGGGAATGTGAGGGGCGTTCGCGGCAGCAGTCCCCATGATCTACACTCCGCCCGGGGGATCGATCAGGGACAGCGGATCAAAGTCGCCGTCGAATTCTTCCATCATCGCCGCGGCTTCGGCCTCTTCAACCTCTGCGTAGGTTTCGGCGTTCCAAATCTCGAAATAGTCGCCCATGGCGGCCATTGTGGCCTCACCGGTCAGACCGATTTGTTGACGCAAGCGCTGGGGCAGCACGATGCGCCCATCTTTGTCGACTTCGGTGTCCCAGGATTTCCCAAGGATCATGCGGGAGGCGCGTTTGCGTGCCTCGGAACCGCGCGGGAGGGCTTTGATGCCCTCTTCGATCTCTTCCATCGCCTCGATTGTATAGGCGTGAAGGCAATTTTTCAGGTGGGGGCCGTGCAAGACGACCATGCGTGGGAGCGGATTTTCAGGGCAACGGGGATCACCATCAGCGAGCACAGCACGAAAATCGGCCGGGATCGACATGCGTCCCTTGCCGTCAACCTTCTGGTTGAATTCGCCTCTGAAACTCAGACCCACTGTCCCGCGGCTCCTATTCCTTACCCTCCCCCACACGGTGCTTTGAAAAGGAAACGGCGGATTGATCTGCTGCCACTGATCAATCCGCCGCCCTCGTCCCGTTTCCGGGATAGTCCAGCTGCGCGCGCCACCTGGGGGGATGTCTGCTCGCTCGCGCGCCGGATCTCTTCGTTCAAGAAGGGGGTGCCTGTATGAAACCTGACTTTATGTCGGTGGGGTCGTTTGGTGCCCCGTGTTTGTCTGCCCGTCTTCTTGTGATCATGTATGCACGGGAAATCATGGTACGCCAAGGATTTTTTGGGAATTCATGGCACCACATGGTGTTTTTCGGGCCCGCTTAACACAAGGTATTGTGCCAATTTTGACCAATTTGGGGAACATGAGGGGTTAAATGAAGCACCTTACCACTAGATATAGTGCCACTCTGATGATTGAAAAAAGTTCCAGAAAATCCCGAGAAAACGCAACAACAGGGTCATTTCGCCCCTCATCAGGTTAGAAAACACCCCGAACTTTTCGCGCTTGCCATGGAATCGGATGGCAAATCACCCCGAATTGGCCCCGTTTGATTCGAGATTGGCAGGAAGTCCCATAGTTTCCCAAACCCAACTATGGACCCCGATGTCTAGGAACACGGGGACGGCTCTGGTAGCCGTTGGGCGGACCGCATCTGGAGGACCAAACCATGCGCCACCTCTTAGCCATTTGCCTGTGCGGCGTCGCTGCGACCGTCGCAGCGGACCAATCCGCCTTCCCCTACCCCGTGGTGGAAGTCGCGGGTGAGGAGGCGTTGGCGCGCTGGCTCGAACTACGTGAAGGGCCCGGCACGCCGGTCATCCTTGGCGGGCTGTCGGACTATGAAGGGTTTGTGGAGAGTTTTGCGCCGGAATGGGCAGAATTCTACCCCGACTCGCCGCAAGACATTCTGGATAGAGCTGCGCAGACACCCTACCCCGATGCCTTGCACGACTTGCGGCGAGCCGAGTGGGCACAGACGCTGGAATGGATGCGGGAGAACTATGAAGAAGGCTCGGAAGAGTTGACCGCGTGGGAAGCCTTCGATCCGGTCACGGTTCCCGAAGAGCTACAAGGCCGCGTGCCGTTGTTCCACATTCCGGCGCAAGAGCCGCTCAGCTACATCGACTACGCGACCAATGCGCCCTACGCGTCGGTCTTCATCGCGATTTTGCCGACGGAGAACCCGTGGGAGGCACCGGCCTATCTGCGGTGGGGCGGGTGGAATGCCAATCCGCCGCCAGAGGTTCATGTGGCTGCCCTGAAGGACTGGTACGACCGCTACGGTGCCGTG
>JAHDFG010000290.1 GCA_020628265.1 Pseudooctadecabacter sp.
CGCCTCTGGCCCTGCGGCATAGCCGATGCGCCAGCCGGTCATGCAATAGGCCTTGGAGACGCCGTTCACTGTGAGCGTGCGGTCGTAAAGGGCGGGTTCCACCTCGGCCGGGGTGCAGAAGGTGAAGTCGTCATAGGCAAGGTGTTCATACATATCGTCGGTCAGCACCCAGACATGGGGGTGACGGAGCAGGACGTCGGTCAGTGCCTTCAGCTCGTCATGGCTGTAGCCAGCGCCTGTGGGGTTGGACGGCGAATTGAACAGGAACCACTTGGTCTTGGGCGTGATCGCGGCCTCCAACTGCTCTGCGGTGATCTTGAAACTGGCCTCAAGGCTGGCTTCGACCACGACCGGCGTGCCGCCGGCCAGAAGCACCATGTCGGGATAGCTGACCCAATAGGGGGCAGGGATGATCACCTCGTCCCCTTCGTTCAGGGTGGCCATGAGGGCGTTGTACAGGACCTGTTTGCCGCCCGTTCCGACGCTGACTTGTGCTGGTGTGTAATCCAGCCCGTTATCGCGGGCGAATTTCGCACAGATCGCCTGTTTCAATTCGGGAATGCCATCGACGGCGGTGTAATTCGTCTCGCCCCGCGCGATGGCGTCGATTGCGGCGTCCTTGATGTGTTGTGGCGTGTCGAAATCCGGCTCACCGGCGCCAAGGGCGATGATGTCGCGGCCTGCAGCCTTCAATTCCTGCGCCTTGGTCGTGACAGCAATGGTCGGAGAAGGTTTGACGCGGTCTAGTGTCGCGGACAGGAAGGTCATGGTCGGCCTCGGATGGAAAGCTGCGGTCTCCCATGTCATATGGGGCAGGCCGAGGCGTGGCAACCGACCCGATGAAAGGATGTGCCCCATGGAAGATGCGATTGACCCCCAAGACTGGTATAGCGAGGACATGGCGACCTTTGGTGATCGGCTGGCAGCCGGACGGGAGGCTGCAGGCCTGACCCAGAAGGAGCTGGCCCAGCGGGTTGGTATTAAGGTCAGCACCCTGCGCGCATGGGAAGAGGACTTGAGCGAGCCGCGGGCCAATCGGCTGAGCATGTTGGCAGGCCTGCTGGGGGTGTCCATCAGCTGGCTCTTGACCGGCGATGGGGAAGGGGTGTCGGCCCCCGATGAAGAGGACGCGGCAGGGGCAGATGTGGCTTCGTTGCTGACGGATTTGCGGACCGTGCGGGCACAGATTGCCAGTGCAAACGACCGGCTTGCGCGGATCGAAAAGCGGCTGCGCGACGGGGCACGGACATGAGCGAGCCCCTCGATGTGATGCGAAAGCGGCTTTACATGCGCTCGATCCGGCGCGGGATCAAGGAAATGGACCTGATCCTGAAAGCCTTTGCCGATGCCAATTTGGAGGGGTTGGGTGCCGATGAACTGGCGCAGTATGACGACCTGCTGTCGGAGAGTGATCATGATCTTTATCAATGGGTTAGCGGTCAGTCCGAAGAGCCGGAACAGTATCGCCCGTTGATGGACATGATCCGTGATGGTGCGGTTGGCGTGACGCGCCCCTGATCGCTTTTGAGCGGTCTTTTAGAAGTTTTTTGCGTGATTTAACGGATTGTTTGGGTCTGTCATGGCACTCCCGTTGCGAACACTCGTGACGGAGATTGAAATGAGCCTACATTCGCTGCCCTCGGTCGATGGTGGTCCGACAAAGGGGCCTGAGACCGAATTCATGTCCATCTATCTGGACGCGCTGACCCTCGTGGAACGACTTCACCGGTTGCTGCTTGACGTCATCAAGGACGAGTTTGAGCGGGTCGGCCTGTTGGAGATCAATGCCGTGCAGGCGTTGCTGCTGTTCAATATCGGCGACAACGAGGTGACAGCGGGCGAATTGAAGTCGCGCGGCTACTATCAGGGCAGCAATGTCAGCTACAACCTCAAGAAGCTGGTGGAAATGGGGTACATGCACCATCAGCGGTGCGAGATTGATCGCAGGTCCGTTCGTGTCCGTCTTACGGAAAAGGGGCGAGACGTGCGCGATGTCGTGGCGGACCTGTTCACGGGCCATGCCAACGGGCTTCAGGAAAAGGGCGTGCTGGATATGAACGGTCTAGATGAAATCGCGTCTGCCTTGCGCCGCGTGGAACGCTACTGGTCGGATCAGATCCGTTATATTTACTGAGGGCGGGCTTCGCTGACCGTCAGGGATGACAGCTCTCTGATCAGCTTGCGCCGCATGGCTGCTTCGAAATCTTCAAAGCCCAAAGCGGTTTCGACAAAGGCATCGGGGCCGCGTATGACGAAAGCATTGTAGTAGGCGGTCAGTTCGCCGATTTGCAGATTGCGTTCATGGCCCCCTGTGCCGTCATCGACCCCGACGACCAGACCATTCACGCGGATCGCAGGTGGGACGGTTACATCTTGCGGGCGTCGGCCGGTGTTGCCCTTGCCATCCCCCGACAGATCCAAGGTTTGCGTCCAGCAGTGGCCCTGTGCCTGTAGCAGCTCCACACCAAAACTGAGCGCCGACCCCAGCCCTGTGCTCGGCCCCATATCCGCGCGCTCGGCAGTGTTGAGGCGGCGTTGAATGGCGCGAAGGGCCGACAAATCCGTGACCTCGGTCCACTCCAGAATTAGGTGCTCTTCCAGCGGCTCCGACCATTCGTAGACGGCGATGCGGACGGGCGCGCTTCCCTCCGCCAGCAGGATTGACATGACCTCGGGTGAGCCGAGCGCGCCGGCCAGACCGTCCAG
>JAHDFG010000291.1 GCA_020628265.1 Pseudooctadecabacter sp.
TCGCGCTTGACGTGCTTGAGGATGTCGATGCCATCCATCCGGCTGTCTTTCAGCCAGATATCGAGGATCATCAGCGCGGGCCGTTCCTGTTCGATCTGCGCCATGCATTCGTCGGAGGTCCCCGCCAGCCGCGTCGTGAACCCCTCATCCTTGAGGATGTCTGAAATCAGTTCACGAATGTCTCTTTCGTCGTCGGTAATCAGAATATCGCCCATTGGACCCTCATTTATGCTGTTTCTTGTTGCAACGCGGTCGCGGCCGCGTCGATTGGTATGGTGATGACGGCCATAGCGCCGAACCGCCCGCTGTCGTCAAAGGCAGCCGCATCTGTAAGCGTTAGCGTCCCGCCGTGTTCATCGATGATCTTCTTTACGATCGGCAGCCCCAGTCCAGTGCCTTTGTCCCGTGTCGTAACGTAAGGTTCAAACAGTTTGGCGCGGTCTTCCGGCAGGCCGATGCCATTGTCGGCGATGGTGATCGTGGCCGTCTCTTCCGAGATCTCCATCGCGATCCGAACCTCCGGAGAGACTTCAATCTCGGGTGATTTTTCTTTCAGGCTTTCAATGGCTTCGCCTGCGTTCTTGATCAAGTTTGTCAACGCCTGCGTCATCATCGTGCTGTCCAAATTGGCCCAGACGGACGTGTCGGGAATGTTCACATCAAAGGTCACGTCCGGCTGCCCTGCCTTCTGAAGCGTCACCGCATCACGCAGCAGCGCAGTCACATCATGGGTGTGGCGGTCCGGTTCCGGCATACGGGCGAATTTAGAGAATTCATCAACTATGCGGCGCAAGTCATTGGTTTGGCGCACAATAACGTCCGTCAACTGTTCCAATGTTTCGCTGTCTTCGACTGTTCGGTACTTGCGCTTGATCCGTTCTGCCGACAGTTGGATCGGGGTCAGCGGGTTCTTGATTTCATGGGCGATCCGGCGGGCCACATCGCCCCATGCGGCCATACGCTGGGCCGATACCAGATCGGTGACATCTTCGAACGCAACAACGTAGCCTTCCAGCGCGCCGTCCTCGCGCCGCCTGTGGGACATGCGGACCAACAAGCTTTCCTGTTGCCCGCCCCGTACCAGATTGACCTGCGCTTGGACGACGGATTTCCCGCCGCTGGTCAGATCGTTGAAGAGGTCTGCAAACTCCGGCACGGCAACCGACAAGGCCGCATCCTGCCCCCCGTCGACCTCCAGCAGCCGCCGTGCGGACCGGTTCACAAAGGTCACGCGCCCCAGTTCGTCCACGCCCACAACACCGGACGGCACCGAAGACAAAACGGAATCAAACAGCCGCCGACGTCGTTCGATCTGGCGCGTGTTATCGAGCAGTTCCTCACGTTGGTCCCGTAATTGCGCGGTCATCTGGTTAAAGTAGCGGCCCAGTTGAGCGATCTCATCCTCGCCTTCCTCTTCCCGCACGCGCACGTTGAGGTCACCAGAACCGACCCGTTGGGACGCGCCCACAAGCCGCCCGATGGGCCGCGACAGGCGTTCTGCAAACCACAAACCGACCCAAACGGATGCGATGATCAGGATCAGCGCGAAGCCCAGATAAAACAGGCCAAAGTCGAACAGCACACGGCCACGGTCGTTTTCCAGCTGATCATAGAGGGCCACAGTCGCCTGCGTCTCGTCCAGCAGGGCAAGGATGTTTCCGTCTACCTCACGCGTGACGTAAAGGTACTTGTCGCGGAAGGCATCCAGCGGGATCAGGGCCCGAAATTCGTTGTTGGCCCAGTCTTCCATGATCACCAAGCCGGTTTCGCGGGCCTCGGCCAGTTGGTCCAATGTCGGCTGTTCGAAGTAGAATTCGTAGCTGCGGTCACCGCGCGCCCAAATCTCGCCCTCGCCGTCCAGCACGAAGACTTCTGTCAGACCCCGTTCGATCTGGGGCTGCACCCGAGCCAGCGCCTGTCGGACTTCGCCCCGTTCCATGAAGAACGTCTGCAGCCGTTCGGTGTTGAGGTATCCAGCCAGCGCCTGTCCGTCGCGCGCCACCTCTTGCCGGTGTTCTTCCTCATAGGCTTCTGCAGCGGAGAGGGAGTTGCCAACCACATTGCGCACGCGGTCCGAAAACCAGCCCTCAAGCCCGATGTTGATGGTCAGGACCGCGAAGACCGCGACCGCAACCGTGGGGATCAAAGCCAGCAGGCCGAAAACACCCGTCAGGCGGAGGTGCAGCCGCGAGCCTGCGGATTTGTTGCGCCGCGCGGCCACCATGGACACCACGCGGGACGCAACCAGCGCCGCAATGATCAAAACGTAGATGATGTCAGCCAGCAGGATCAGCCGGAGCGTTTCCGTGCGCCCCACCGCATCCAATGGCCGCAACGCGGATATGGTCAGGATGACAAGAACGGGCGCCAGCAAAACCAACACGGCCGTGGCCGTATTGCGGACGGAACGCCGTCTGCGCCAGCGTGAAAACGCCAGCAGTGTCATACCCAGTAGGGATCGCTGCACGCGACGCGCCCCGCTTTTCAAGGGCTTATGCACCTCAGCGCATCGCCCACCGCCTGTTGATGTGATCCTGCTTTGGGCGCGATGCGTCCAAAGGGCCACGGTTATGTTGCTCTTTTACATCAACTTACGGCGGCGAGTCACGCTGATATCCAGATCGGTGATCTTTTTTCGCAAGGTATTGCGGTTGATGCCAAGCAACTCGGCACATTT
>JAHDFG010000016.1 GCA_020628265.1 Pseudooctadecabacter sp.
ATATCGCCATGCCCCGTCGGTCCCGTTCGTTATGGATGAACTTCGCCGGCGGCACACTTTCGGAATAGGTCCAGATTGGCCAGTTCTTGTCCCACAGGTTCAAATCCGGCGTGAAATCCGTCAGGTCAATATGCGCCTCCCAGAAGGCATCCACGGTGCCCACGTCCTTCCAATAAACCGGCGCGCCCTCGGACCGCACACAGCTTTCGTCGTAGCGGTGCGCCATCGCCTTACCGGTCTTGACGATCTCGGGGATCAGATCGTGGCCAAAGTCGTGGGAGCTTTCGACATTGCTGTCATCATCCGTCAGCAGTTTGCGCAGGAAATCCCAGTTAAAGACGTAAATCCCCATGGACGCCAACGCCTTGTCAGGGTCTTCGGGCGTGCTGGGCGGATCGGCCGGCTTTTCCAGAAACGACGTGATCTGACCGCTGTCATCTGTCGCCATGACACCAAAGGCCGTGGCCTCCATCCGTGGAACCGTCAGGCAACCCACCGTGACATCCGCCTTGGTGTCCACGTGTTGGCGCAACATGATCTCGTAGTCCATTTTGTAGATGTGATCGCCTGCAAGGATAATCACATAATCCACATCGTAGCTGTCGATAATGTCGATGTTCTGGGTCACAGCATCTGCCGTGCCCTGATACCAGTTCTCGTTGTTGCCCCGCTGGGACGCGGGCAGAATATCCAGAAACTCGTTGCGTTCCGCGCGAAAGAACGTCCAGCCCCGTTGCAGATGCCGGATCAGGCTGTGCGCTTTGTATTGCGTGGCAATCGCCATCTTGCGAATGCCGGAATTGAGCGCATTGGACAGGGCAAAGTCGATTATCCGCGCCTTGCCGCCAAAGGGCACCGCAGGCTTCACCCGCCGGTCGGTCAGTTCCTTCAGGCGGCTGCCACGGCCACCGGCCAGCACGAACACCATGGACCTTTGGGTCAGTCTCTTCTTTTCCATTATCGTCCTCCCATCACTTCACAGTCATCCCGCATGGCGCAACACCACAACGGACAGGGGCGGCAGCACGATGCGGACCGATTGGTCCTGCCCGTCCCGCGCTTCGGGACGTGACGCAACACCCCCCAGATTGCCCCGATTTCCACCGCCATAAAGGGCGGCATCAGAATTCAGTACTTCGTCCCAATGACCAGCAGCCGGTACGCCGACCTGATAGTCTTCCTGCATCATCGGGGTGAAATTGCAGACCACCACTACGGGCGCGTCGCCCGCCTCGCCGAAGCGCGCAAAGCTCATCACCGATTTCTCGGGATTGTTGCCAAGCCACGTAAACCCCGCCGGATCGCAGTCCTTTACGTGCAAGGCCCGCGTGTCGCGGTACAGGTGGTTCAGGTCACGGACCCATGCCCGCACACCGCCATGGGCCGGATCACTGGCCGCGTCCCAATCAAGGTCATCGTCATGGGCCCATTCGCTCGGCTGTGCAAACTCGCACCCCATAAACAACAGCTTCTTGCCCGGATGGGTCCACATGAACCCGTAATACGCCCGAAGGTTGGCGAGTTTTTCCCAAGTGTCTCCGGGCATCTTTTCCAACATCGACCCTTTGCCATGCACAACTTCGTCATGGCTGATCGGTAGGATGAAATTCTCAGAATACTGCCACATGATGGGCCGCGTCATGTCGTCGTGGTGGTACTGGCGGTGGATCGGGTCCCGTTCGATGTAGGACAGGGTGTCATTCATCCAGCCCATATTCCACTTGTAGCCGAACCCAAGCCCGCCGTGATCCACAGGGCGCGACACACCGGGAAAGGACGTGCTTTCCTCGGCAACGGTCATCACGTCCGGATGCGCGCCATAAACGACTGCGTTCATCTCCTTCAGGAAATCAATCGCCTCATAATTCTCGCGCCCGCCGTCCTTGTTGGGGATCCACTCCCCCTCGTTGCGGGAATAATCACGGTAGAGCATCGAGGCCACAGCATCGACCCGCAGCCCATCCAGATGGTATTCCTCCATCCAGTAAAGCGCGTTAGACACCAGAAAATTGCGGACCTCTGTGCGGCCATAATTGTAGATCAGGGTGTTCCAGTCCTGATGAAACCCTTCCTTGGGATCGGCATGTTCGTAAAGATGCGTCCCATCGAACTTTGCCAACCCGTGGGCGTCCGTCGGGAAATGCCCAGGCACCCAATCCAGCAACACGCCAAGCCCCGCCTCATGTGCGGCCTCGACGAAATCACGGAACTCATGGGGCGGGCCGAAGCGGATCGTCGGTGCATATAGGCCCACCGGCTGATAGCCCCACGATCCGTCAAACGGATATTCGGAAATCGGCAAAAGCTCGATATGGGTAAAGCCAAGGTCACGGACGTAGGGCACCAGATCGCGGGCCAGTTCCTTATAGGACAACGGCCTGCCGCCCTCGTCCCAACGTCTGCGCCACGATCCAAGATGCACCTCGTAGATGGAGACCGGCGCATCCACCGACGCTTTGGCACGGCGGGCTGCCATCCAATCCTTGTCGTTCCAGCCATATCCAGACAGGTCGCGCACGATCGACGCCTGTTCAGGCGGATGTTGCGATCCGAAGCCCACAGGATCAGCCTTCAGTGTCAAAGACCCGTCCGCACTGATTACCTCATACTTATAAAGCGCGCCCTCGCCCACGTCGGGCAAAAAGCATTCCCACACACCGGTGTTGCCAGACGGGCGCATCACATGACGGCGTCCGTCCCAACTGTTGAAGTCCCCCACCACGGACACGCGGCGGGCGTTCGGGGCCCAGACGGCAAAATGCGTGCCGCTTGTCCGCTCATGAGTCATCACATGTGCGCCCAGTGCGCGCCATAACTCACGGTGGGTGCCTTCACCCAGCAAATATTGATCCACGTCCCCCAAAACGGGTCCGAAGCTATAGGGATCGCGGACCACAACTTCAGCCCCGTTCGCATAACGTATCACGAGGACATAGGCCTTACCGGGAACCGGCCCTGCAAACACATCGCCCGACAGGCGCGGCAAAACTGTGTCCCTCTTGCCAACACGGGCAATCACCTCAACCGCGTCACGCTGAAGGGTTGCGATCCAACGGCGGTTTCGATGTTTGTGGGGTCCAAGCACGTCGAACGCACTTGCGTGGGTGCCTGTGTTTAGGGCTTCCGCATCGTCTGCGGTCAGAAAGTCAGGAAATAGAGCGTCGTCGCTGTTTCGATTGTCCGGTTCGATCTTTGAACCCGTCGCCATTTCACTTCCCCTTCCGGCCCGAATTTATTCGGCGCATTAGCAGGACAACGCCTGCACAGAAGGAATAGTTCCGAACAATCCTCGCAAACGCAACCTTGGGACGTGCAACAATCTGTATCAGACACCCGTTCTGGTCGCCTAAGGGTACCGGAAACGCTCTGCTGATGTCGGGGTTCCCCGTCTCTCTTCCTGAGAAGAATGGTGCGGTCGAGAAGACTCGAACTTCCACGGGTGTTACCCCACAGCGACCTCAACGCTGCGCGTCTACCAATTCCGCCACGACCGCACTGTCATAGACTTGGTGTGCGGGTCTTTAGACGTTTGTCGCGTCATTGAAAAGAGCAAAAAACGTGCCCCGATAAACTGGGCCAAACAGAAGCCAGACCCGCGAACTGATCTGATACTCATCCCACATTCCGGCGCGCCTGATTTCCGAAAAGTGGTTTCCATGCGCCGGCTTATTCTTTGTGGTCTCGAAGACGGACCACATGAACGCATTCCTGGACTTCGGATTCCGCGGGCAGTCCCCCTAGCAGCCCGTGACAAGCCCGCCGCGACGCCTTATCTGACATCCCTCAGGAGGGCTTAACTTGGTTGAATGGATCACAACAGACGGACTGACCGATTACGACGAGGCCGTCGCCTTTATGGAAGCGCGTGCGGATGCCATCCATAAGGGAGAGGCAGACGAGTGCATCTGGCTGGTAGAGCACCCGCCGCTTTACACCGCCGGCACCTCCGCCAAGATCGAAGACCTGACCGAGCCCGACCGCTTTCCCGTCTACACAAGCAAACGTGGTGGACAATATACCTATCACGGACCGGGTCAGCGGGTGGCCTATGTCATGTTGGACGTCGGCAAACGGGGCCACGACGTGCGGCGCTTTGTGCAAGATCTGGAACGCTGGGTCATCGCAACTCTTGAGCAATTCAACATCAAAGGTGAAATCCGCGAGGGCCGCGTTGGCGTCTGGGTCCAACGCGACGACAAACCGCTGACCATCACCGGTGCCCCTGCCGAAGACAAGATCGCAGCGATCGGCATCCGCCTGCGTAAATGGGTCAGTTTCCACGGCCTGTCCATCAACGTGGAACCGGACCTTTCCCATTTCGATGGCATCGTGCCCTGCGGCATCACCGAACACGGTGTTACGTCCCTCGTCGATCTTGGTTTGCCCGTTCAAATGGCCGACGTCGACATCGCCCTGCGGAACACATTCGAAAGCAGCGTCACCCCACGAAAATGAATTTGGCCTTCCAGTGAACCTTTTGCGCCGTCGCGCGTTTAGCGCTGTCGGAGAACGCTAATGACCTGGATAGACGCCACGCTCGGGGCACTGACTGCTGTCGTAACCTTGATGACCTTGCTTCCGTTCGTGAAGGCGCCCCACGGGTTAGTCCGCGGACCCGACTTTGCGCGCATTCAACTCCTTTTTACGGGCCTGCTGCTCATTCTGATCGTTGTTTGGCGGGCCTCTCCAGCTTGGCAACTGCCCCTGATTGCGGCGCTTGGGGTGAACGTTCTCATCAATGGTGCGGTCTTCGTGAAATTTTCTCCGGTCTGGCCGAAACAATCTGCGGCCCCCTCGCCCGATTTGCTGGCAAATACCGACAGGCACCTCCGTGTCCTGACCTCAAACGTAAAAATGTCGAACCGCGCCTATGACCGGCTGATCGACCTGGTCCGGTCCGAAGAACCGGATCTTTTCGCGGCCATCGAAATTGACGCGCAGTGGGCGGACGCATTGCAGGCCGTCGCCCCAGACTTTCAGCACCACATCGAACTTCCACTTGATACCGGTTACGGCCTTTTACTCTATTCACGGCTGCCGCTCAGCGATGTGACATGCCGACAAATTGTGACGGAAGGTGTGCCCTCGATTTGGGCCGACGTAACCCTTCGAAGCGGTGATTTTATTCATATCGGCATCCTTCACCCCGAACCGCCTGTCGCGCAGGAATGGACGACGGGGCGGGACAGTGAACTGGCCAAAGCGGGGCTCATGGCGATCGATGCGAAGTACCCTGCCTTGATCGCCGGTGACCTGAACGATGTGGCATGGTCGCACACAACACGCAGGTTTCAGCGGATTACAGGCCTTCTGGATCCTCGCGTAGGCCGCGGTTTCTTTAACACCTTCAACGCCTTGACGCCTTTCTTGCGATGGCCGCTGGACCATCTGTTCCACGACAACCGCTTTCGGCTGGTGGACATGCGCCGCCTGCCCAAGATCGGCTCTGACCACTTTCCGATGTCCTTTACACTCGCGCTTGCAGACGATCCGGCCGGTGCTCCTCCTGCGCCCAAACGGGGCGAAAAAGCCAAGGTCAAAGACATGATCAAAACCGAAGAAGCCTGCGACCGGACCCCAATCGGAACCGATTGGGAACGCGATTCCGAATAGCGCGCCGATCCGGCACTGCCCAAACCCTCCCCCTGCGCCAATTTTACCCACGTCTAGGGGCATCTGAGCGGTTGCTCTGCATGCTTTGGCATTCTAGAACGGCGCAAAGCCACGGGGTGAGTCTGTTCACCCCTTACGAATAGCCACGTTTAGAGGGAGCGCAGCATGGTAGACGCAGCCGTCCACGACCATGAGCACGAAGACAACCGCGGGTTCTTTACCCGTTGGTTCATGTCAACCAACCACAAAGACATCGGTATCCTGTACCTGTTCGTCTCCGGTTTTGTCGGATTCCTGTCCGTCGCCTTTACCATCTACATGCGCATGGAGCTGATGCACCCAGGTGTGCAGTACATGTGTATGGAAGGGGCGCGTCTGTTCCCCGCCGCGCTGGATGAATGTACGCCGAACGGCCACCTGTGGAACGTGATGATCACCTATCACGGCGTCCTGATGATGTTCTTTGTTGTTATTCCTGCCCTTTTCGGCGGGTTCGGCAACTACTTCATGCCGCTGCAGATCGGTGCACCGGACATGGCATTCCCCCGCCTGAACAACCTGTCCTTCTGGCTGTTCTGCACCGGTGTTGCCCTTGGCGTTGCGTCGATCCTTGCCCCGGGTGGCAACGGGCAGCTTGGCTCCGGTGTTGGCTGGGTCCTGTATCCGCCTCTGTCCACGACCGAGGGCGGCATCTCCATGGACCTTGCGATCTTCGCGGTCCACGTCTCCGGTGCTTCGTCCATTCTGGGCGCGATCAACATGATCACGACCTTCCTGAACATGCGTGCACCCGGCATGACCCTGCACAAGGTGCCGCTGTTTGCCTGGTCGATCTTTGTCACTGCATGGCTGATCCTTCTGGCCCTGCCGGTTCTGGCTGGCGCCATCACCATGCTGCTGATGGACCGCAACTTCGGCACGACCTTCTTTGATCCTGCCGGCGGCGGTGACCCTGTCCTGTACCAGCACATCCTGTGGTTCTTCGGTCACCCCGAAGTGTACATCATCATCGTGCCGGCCTTCGGCATCATCAGCCACGTGATCGCGACCTTCTCGCGCAAGCCGATCTTCGGCTACCTGCCGATGGTCTATGCAATGGTCGCCATTGGCGCGCTGGGCTTCGTTGTCTGGGCGCACCACATGTACACCGTCGGCATGTCCCTGACCCAGCAGTCCTACTTCATGCTGGCCACCATGGTCATCGCGGTGCCCACAGGCGTTAAGATCTTCTCTTGGATCGCAACCATGTGGGGCGGCTCCGTGGAATTCAAAACGCCCATGCTCTGGGCCTTTGGCTTCCTGTTCCTGTTCACCGTGGGTGGTGTGACCGGTATCGTGCTGTCTCAGGCTGGCGTCGACCGTGCCTACCACGACACCTACTACGTGGTTGCCCACTTCCACTACGTGATGTCGCTGGGCGCTGTGTTCGGTATCTTCGCAGGTATCTACTTCTACCTGCCCAAAATGGCAGGCCGGATGATCCCCGAATGGGCCGGTAAGCTGCACTTCTGGGCGATGTTTATCGGTGCGAACATCACGTTCTTCCCCCAGCACTTCCTGGGCCGGAACGGCATGCCGCGTCGCTACATCGACTACAACGAAGCCTTCGCCCTGTGGAACTACGTCTCCTCCATCGGTGCCTTCATCGCCTTCGGCAGCTTTGTGTTCTTCATCGTGATCCTCTTCAAGACGCTCCTGTCCCCGAAGAACGCGACCGAGAACAACCCGTGGAACGAATACGCCGACACGCTGGAATGGACCCTGCCGTCCCCTCCACCGGAGCACACGTTCGAAATCCTGCCCAAGCAGGAAGACTGGGACAAACAGCCGAGCCACTAAGGCCCGCCTGACCTGAAACACCGAAGGCCCCGGCGGAAACGTCGGGGCCTTTCTCTTTTCATGGGCTGCGAAAATTCTAGAATTTTCGCCACACACCAAATTTCAAGAAATTTGGTCGAACGCCCGAAGGACCCGCATCATGCCATACGAATGGATCGCCCCCGAAGACCCGGCACCCAAATCGGCCCCCGCGGCAGAGCTACATCTTTGGCCCTACCGGTCCCTGCTGCGCCGCGACTTCGTGACGTTCATCGCTGCCACGGCTGCGATGGTCCTACTGCCCCTGATCGCCGTTATGGGCTCCCCCGTCCTTTGGGGCCTCCTGCCCTTCTTTGCCATCGCTGTGGGTGGCATCTGGTACGCCCTGCAACGGAATCAAAAGGACGGCGAAATCCTTGAAGAGCTGCGCATCTGGCCCGACCGCATAACGCTGGATCACACCCACCCGCGCCGAGGACACCTGAAATGGGAGGCCAATCCCTACTGGGTGCAAGTCAAACTCGACCCCCACCACGAAAAGACGCCGAACTACCTGACCCTGAAAGGCAGCGACCGCGTGGTTGAACTGGGCGCCTTCCTGACCGAAGACGAACGCGCCGCCCTCTACGATGAAGTGGACCGCGCGATCCGCGCCGTTCTTTAGGGCCGCAAACGGTTCGCAAGACCTACAACTCCCAACTTGGCCCTCCGGCTGCCCGCTCCAATCATCACATTTCGGGTCGCCCAGACCAGCAGGGCGCGTTAGGCATTTCCCATGACCGCGCAACGCATCATCCCTGCCCGCACATGGGCCGAGCTTTTCCTGCTGGCCCTCATCTGGGGCGGATCGTTCCTTGCCATTCGGCTGGCACTGGATGAGGTCCCGTTTGTGACATCGGTCGCCCATAGGGTCTTCTGGGCGGCCCTGATCCTGTGGGGCTACGTCTTCCTGCGCGGGCTTCAGTTGCCAACGCGGCGATCCGACTGGACCGCGCTTTTCGTCATGGGCCTTTTGAACAACGTTATCCCGTTCAGCCTAATGGCGTGGGGGCAACTTCATATACCCACCGGCCTCACATCCGTTTTCAACGCCGGAACCGCGATCTTTGGGGTCGTGGTCGCAGCCCTACTTTTGGCAGACGAACGGCTGACGGCCCGCAAAGCGATCGGATCAACAATCGGGTTCCTCGGCGTGGCCACCGCCATCGGCCTCGACGCTTTGCGGGATTTCGATGTGACCTCACTGGCTCAGCTTGCCGTGATCGGCGGCACCATATCCTACGCCTTTGCCAGTGTTTGGGCGCGGGTGAAGATGGCACATCTGTCACCGCAGGTCGCCGCGGCGGGCATGTTGACCGGATCAGCTGTTGTCATTGTTCCCGCCGCCTTCCTTATGGACGGGGTTCCGTCGTTCGATCTAAGCCTCACCGCCATAGGCGCAATCGCCTACTACGTGATCTTTGCGACCGCCGGAGCCTATTTGCTCTACTACCGCATCCTTGCCGCTGCAGGCTCAGCCAATACGATGATTGTCACCCTTCTGATCCCGCCCGTCTCGATCGTGCTGGGCGCTTGGGTGCTGGACGAAAACCTGTCGCCGAATGTCTACGCTGGCCTCGGGTTGCTCGCCCTTGGCCTCATCATCCTCGACGGACGTCTGTTGCGTCGCTAGTCCTTGCTCTCCGGCAAATCCTCGCGCGGGGTTGAGGCCATCTCCTCAAGCTCCGCTTCGGACATGCTGTCATACATATCCTTCGAAGCCCCCTGCAGATCACCGACTTTCGCGTCGCCTCGCTTGGCCGCCAATGCTGCACCGGCGGCCTTTTGCTGGGCTTTGGATTTGGCCTTCATGCCTCTTTCTCCACGACGCCTAAGGACGCAAGCGCCTTGAGGTCGTCACAGCTCAGCCCATGGTACATCTCAACCTGAAGCGGGCTCAACCGGTTTGCATCCAGTTCCCCCCGACGGGCTTGCAACACGATGTGGGCATTCATGCGATGCGGTGCGAATGAAAAAGACATGAGCGTTTCCTCCCAAAAACAGTCTTGCAATAACGCACCACTCCCGATTTGGTTCCGAAAAAATAACTAGCCCAATTTGGCCTTTACCATCGGACCGGCTTTGCCGAAATCCATCTGGCCCGTGTACTTGGCCTTCAGCGCGCCCATGACCTTGCCCATATCGCGGATGCTGTCTGCGCCGACCTCGGCAATGGCGGCCTCAACGGCTGCCGCAGCTTCGTCCTCGGACAACTGGCGCGGCAGGAATTCCTCGATGATCGCGATTTCCGAGCGTTCCTTCTCGGCCAGCTCAAGCCGCCCGCCCTCTTCATAGACCTTGGCGCTTTCCTGACGCTGTTTCACCATCTTGCCCAAGATGCCTAGAACAGCATCGTCACCCACACCTTCATCCTGACCCTCGCCCCGCGCCTCGATGTCACGGTCCTTGATGGCTGCATTGATCAGCCGCAGCGTTGCAAGCTTGTCGGCCTCTTTCGCCTTCATTGCTTCCTTCAGGGCCCCATTGACCCGAGCGCGCAATTCCATGTCATCATCCAGTGCTGTGAGCGGTAACGTAAGATCGCACACTACCCGATCTGCCGCGCGGAAAACAAGCATTCAAGGCGCGCGTGGTGCAACGTCACACAGGCACCTTGACCCGTCCTGCCACGCCCCTTAGAACGCGGACAATTTGGCTGGCAGCGCGCCGATGCCGGCCCAGATCAACGTCACATATCGGGGGATACGACAGATGACAGGCACCAGCAAACCAACCGCATGCCTCGTATTGGCCGATGGGACCGTCTTTTACGGTCAGGGGTTTGGCGCGGTTGGCCAGACCGTCGCCGAATTGTGCTTCAACACCGCCATGACCGGCTATCAGGAAATCATGACCGACCCGTCCTATGCGGGCCAGATCGTGACCTTCACCTTCCCTCATATCGGCAACACCGGCGTGAACCCCGAAGACGACGAAACAGCCGATCCCGTGGCCTCCGGCATGGTGGTCAAATGGGACCCGACCCTGCCCAGCAACTGGCGGTCTGTGGAACAGCTTGAAGACTGGCTGGAAAAGCGCGGCCGCATCGGCATCGGCGGCGTCGACACCCGCCGCCTGACCCGCGCGATCCGCCAGCAGGGCGCGCCCCACGTGGCGCTGGCCCACGACCCCAACGGCAACTTCGACATCGAAGCGCTGGTCGCCGCCGCCCGTGACTTTACAGGCCTTGAGGGGCTGGATCTGGCCAAGGACGTCACCTGCGCCCAATCCTACCGCTGGGATGAAATGCGGTGGGCCTGGCCCGAAGGCTTCAAGCGGCAGGAAAACCCTGTCCATAAGGTCGTGGCGATTGATTATGGTGCCAAGCGCAACATCCTGCGCTGCCTCGCCTCTGCAGGTTGCGACGTGACAGTTCTGCCCGCCACCGCGACCGCCGAAGAGGTGCTCAGCCACAATCCCGACGGTGTGTTCCTGTCCAACGGCCCGGGCGACCCCGCCGCCACCGGTGAATATGCCGTCCCCATGATCCGCGAGGTTCTGGAAAAGGACCTTCCTGTCTTCGGCATCTGCCTTGGCCACCAGATGCTGGCGCTCGCCTTGGGTGCCAAGACGATCAAGATGAACCACGGCCACCACGGCGCCAACCATCCGGTGAAGGATCACGACACCGGCAAGGTCGAAATCACCTCGATGAACCACGGCTTCACGGTCGATGCCCAATCCCTGCCCGACGGGGTGCGCGAAACCCACGTGTCGCTGTTTGACGGGTCAAACTGCGGCATCGCGCTGGACGGCAAGCCTGTCTTCTCCGTGCAGTACCACCCCGAAGCCTCCCCCGGCCCGATGGACAGCTACTACCTGTTCGAACGGTTCTCTGCCGCGATGGCCGAAAGGGCCTCTGTCAAAGCCTGACGCGACGGCTGGTCGGAATTATCCACAGTATTAACGCACCATTAACCGTTCCTGCCCCAATCTGAAACTTGGGACAGGAAACGGTGGAACCATGTCATTGGTCTTCAGCACGCGGCGCGGGCGCTCGGCGCTCGGCAAAGGGGATGTTTCTGCACGTGTTGCAGAACCGCGTGGCGTCGCCGACGTGCTGCCACCTCGCTCGCTTGAGGACATACAGGCCTTCGCCACGGCCGAGAAAGCCGCCCGTGACAAGCTGGCCCTGTCCGACGCGCTGCAAAATCAAACACTTGCAGAACGCCGTGCGGGCCAGATCGGGACGACCGTCGTGGACCCGATCGAAACCCCGCCCGACCCCCGCCTGATCGCAACCTTTGGCCACGACAGCTGTCTCAAACACAGGGTCATCCCATGGCGGGCGACCTCCGGCCGTGTCACGGTCATTGCCGCCTCCCGCGAACGGTTCTTGCGGGTGCGTGATGCGCTCACCGTCCTGTTTGGTCCGGTTTATCTGGCGATTGTGCCCGCAGATGTGCTGGATTCCACTCTCAGCCGGATGTGCCACAAGACTCTGATGAAAAACGCGGAATTGCGGACGCCCGCCCATGAATCCTGCCGCGATTGGGACAGCGGCAAGGCAGGCCGTTGGGGCGCAGCTATCATCTTGGCCCTGATTGCCTGCTTTATTGTCTGGCCACAGACAAGCTTCCTGATCCTATGCGGATGGGCCGTGCTGACCCTCGTCCTCAACACGATCCTGAAGGCCGTCTCGGCCATCTTCCACCTCTTTCCCCGACCGCAAGCACCTGTAGCCGCAAACCCGCAACTGGCGGTGCTGCCCATCGTCACCATCCTTGTGCCACTCTTTCGCGAACGCGATATCGCAGGCGCATTGGTCAGGCGGTTGTCCCGCATCGACTATCCCGTGGACCGGCTCGATGTCTGCCTTGTGCTTGAGGCCGATGACGGGACCACGCAACACGCCCTTACAGATGCGACCCTGCCGTCATGGATCAGGGCGATCAAAGTGCCCTTGGGGACGCTGCAAACCAAACCAAGGGCGCTGAACTACGCCCTGAACTTCGCCAAAGGGTCCATTGTCGGCGTCTACGATGCTGAAGACGCGCCCGCGCCGGACCAAATCAGAAAGGTCGTCCACCGTTTCGCCCAACGCTCGCGTGAGGTGGCGTGCCTTCAGGGGCGGCTCGATTTTTACAACGCACGGTCCAACTGGCTCGCCCGCTGTTTCACGGCGGAATATGCGACATGGTTCCGCATCATTCTTCCGGGTCTGGAACGGCTCGGTCTGGCCATCCCCTTGGGCGGCACGACACTCTTCTTCCGCCGCGATGTGCTGGAGGAGTTGGGCGGCTGGGACGCGCACAACGTCACCGAAGACGCCGATCTGGGCATCCGCCTGACCCGCCACGGCTACCGCACTGAAATCATCGACACCGTCACGCAGGAAGAGGCCAACGCCCGCGCGTGGCCATGGGTCAAACAACGCTCCCGCTGGCTCAAGGGCTACGCGATCACCTACGGCGTCCACATGCGCAATCCGGTAAAGCTCTGGCGTGACTTGGGGCCCTGGCGGTTTTTCGGGGTTCAGCTGCTCTTCGCCGGAACAATCAGCCAGTTCATTCTGGCCCCCCTGCTGTGGTCCTTCTGGCTGATGGTCTTTGGCGTCCCTCATCCGCTGGACGGGGTCATGACCCAGCCCGCAGCCTTGACCCTCGCAAGCGTGTTCCTTCTGTCCGAGGTCATCGGGATCAGTGTCGCGGCGCTGGCTGTCACAGCAACCGGCAAGCCGGAGCTGATCAAATGGACACCCACGCTACACTTCTATTTCCCGTTAGCGGCGCTGGCCGCCTACAAAGGCGTCTTCGAATTGGCGACGCGACCCTTCTACTGGGACAAGACGGCCCATGGCATCTTTGCCGAAACAGAAGAGGCCGAGGGTGAGGCAGCTACTCTCCCGCCTCGACCGCTTCTGCATCCAGTCGCAGGCGAATGATAAACGCCTTTGAGATGTGATCGCGAAGCGCCTTGTCCGCCGCATCCCCGTCGCCGTTTTCAATCGCCGTTACAATGCGTTCGTGTTCTTCCAGCGTATCGGTCGGCCGTCCTTCCACTGCGATCGACGTCGAGGCCAGCAATGCCATGGACCGGTGCACAAGGTCCAACTGCTGCACCAAAAACCGGTTGTGACTGGCAAGGTGGATTTGCTTGTGAAACCGCCGGTTTGCGCGGCTCATGGCTTCGGGATCGTTCAGCAGCGCGCGGTCAGACTCCAGCATATCGCGCAGCACCGCGAGTTCCTCAGGCGTGGCATGACGGGCGGCCAGACGCGCGGCCAGCCCCTCAAGCGCGCCGCGCACCACGTAAAGCTCGCTCAATTGGCTATGATCCAAAGACGCCACGATCAGGGAGCGTCCGTCGCGGGTCAAAAGGCTTTGGGTTTCTAGCCGCTGCAGCGCTTCCCGAATGGGCGTGCGGGACACACCAAACCGGTCCGCCAACTCGCTCTCGACCAGCCGACTGCCCGGCTTGTAGACGCCCGTGTCAATCGCCTCCAGAATAAGTTCATAGGCATCGCGATGGGGGGATCGGGCTTCCATGGGCTGTCCAATCAAGTTTACAGTTCCCACAGTGGTATACGATTGCATCCCGTTGTATCAACCCTCTCGCATCCCGAACCGAAAGAACCTATGCAGGACCCATGGTGAAAGCTGACTTCGATCACGTGCGGGTTTGGGTGTTCGACCTCGATCACACCCTCTATCCGCCAGAACGCGCGCTCTTCTCGCAAATCGAAGACCGTATGACGTCTTATGTGTCGAACCTGCTGTCCGTGGACCGCACAGAGGCAAACCGCCTGCGCGACCACTATTGGGCACTCTACGGGACAACGCTTGCGGGGTTGATGGCCGAGCACCAGATCGCACCGGACCCGTTTCTGGAAGATGTACACGACATCGACTTCTCCGTTCTGGCCCCCGATCCGGCCTTGGGTCGCGCCATTGACGCCCTGCCCGGCCGCAAGGTCGTCTACACCAACGGAACGCGGCCCTATGCCCTTGATGTGCTGGCGGCCCTTGGCCTGACGGACATGTTTGATGCGGTCTACGGCGTCGAACACGCGAACTACCGTCCCAAACCGGAACAGGCCGCGTATGAGGCGGTCTTCGCACTGGATGGCCTGCCCGCCGCCACCGGTGCCATGTTCGAAGACAGCATCCGTAACCTGACCGTGCCCCACGCCATGGGGATGCGCACGGTCCATGTAGCACCCGATGCCGAACACCACGACCACATCCATCACCACACCGATGATCTGACGGCTTTCTTGTCGCAGCTGACCTAAGGCACCTTTCCGCGCCGCACCGCACAGCCTATGTCTGGGACATGACGGACGTGGATATCTTTATCTCGGGTGGCGGCGTTGCAGGCCTGACAGCAGCCGCGGCCTTTGGGGCTGCAGGCTTTTCAGTGGTCATTGCGGACCCTGCCCCCCCGATCACGGATGCCTCTACCGAAGGGGCGGACCTGCGCACGACGGCATTCCTGCAGCCCGCACGGGACTTTCTGGATCGCGCCGGACTGTGGCCCCGCCTTGTGGCCCATGCGACCCCGTTGCAAGTGATGCGGATTGTCGACGCTGGCGGGGCTGAGCCAATTCCCCGCGTCACCAAGGACTTCAACGCCGCCGACATCTCGGACCTGCCGTTTGGGTGGAACCTGCCCAACTGGCTGCTGCGTCGCGAAATGGTCGCCCGCATCGCGGAATTGCCGAACGTCGACTTCCGCAGTGGCGTAGGCTTCAAATCCATGCTGACCCGCACGGCCCATGCCCGCGTCACCCTGACGGATGGCACATCCCTGACGACACGGCTGGTGATCGGCGCGGACGGGCGGGGCAGCCCCGTACGGCAAGCCGCAGGGATCGACGCGCAGACAACGCGCTACGGGCAAAAGGCTGTGACCTTTGCCGTCACCCACGCCGCCCCACACGACAACATCTCGACCGAAGTGCACAGATCGGGCGGACCCTTCACACTGGTCCCCCTGCCCGATCACGAGGGCAAACCCTGCTCTGCCGTGGTCTGGATGGAAGACGGTGCCGAAGCGACCCGCCTCGCCGCCCTGTCCGAGGACGATTTCAACGCCGAGGCCACGGCCCGCAGCGCGGGCGTAAACGGTGACCTGACACTCGCCAGCCGCCGCATGGTCTGGCCCATCATCAGCCAGACGGCTGACGCGCTTACCGCCGAACGCACGGCCCTTGTCGCCGAAGCGGCCCACGTCATGCCCCCCATCGGGGCGCAGGGGCTGAACATGTCGCTGGCCGACCTTGCCGCCTTGCTGGATCTGGCCGAAGCGGACCGCGACGGCCTTGGCGGCACGGCGATGCTGGACGCCTACGCCCGCAAACGTCACACGGACATCCGCCTGCGGGTCAAAGGCATCGACCTGCTGAACCGCGCCTCGCAGGCTGAAAACCCGCTGCTGCGGGATCTGCGGGCCAAGGGGGTCGAGGCTCTGTACGGCCTGACCCCGCTCCGCAAGCAGATCATGAAACTGGGGTTGGGGGCGAAAGGCTAGCCAATGTACTTTAAGCCAATATGGGCCATAACGGCGGTCGTCGCTCTAGCGGCCTGCCAACCCGCCATCAGACCAACGTCAGACGAAATCCCCGCCCTCCCAATGCTGGACTGCACTGTCGCGGAGTTCACATCCGATGCGGGGGACGCCGACTTCATTTCCGGCAATTTGGGCAAACGCTTTGAGATTTCCGTTTCGGGCCAGAGCCTTGTGACCTCCGTTACGTCCGACGTTTTCGACGACTCCACGACCACCTTTGTCGTGACAGACGTCTCAGCGGACCGCGTGTTTGCAAGGCGACCAAACCCCACCAACAGCGGCCTTGACCTGACTTTGTCGGTCTCTCTCGAACCGGTGAACGGCCAGCGACAGGCAGTGCAAACACTGACCTCCAGCTATGAGGCGCTTGATTTGCCCACGACCCAAAACATCTGGACGTTGTCGTGTCGTGACGCCGCCTAGGTCGTGATCTCATCGCGCCAGCCGAATGCGGGCGCGAATCCAACCAAACGCTTGGCCTTTTCGATAGAGTAGAACGTGGTGTGGCCTGACAGGTCACCGCGCACGGGAACGCCCTCATAGAAGGTTGCTGCGGCCTTTTCCGATGGCATCGCCACGGACGTATCTTCATTGGCTACATTGAAGACCTCATACCCCAAGCCATTCGTCGCCAGACAGCAATTGACCATCTGGCCCAGATCACGGGCATCGATATAAGCAAAGATATTCCGGCGGCGCAGGCTGGCATCTTTCACGAAGGCCGGAAAATTCTCGGCGTATTCGTGAGGTTCAATGACGTTGTTGATCCGCAACCCGTAGATATCGATGCCAGATCGCGCCTGAAACG
>JAHDFG010000292.1 GCA_020628265.1 Pseudooctadecabacter sp.
TCAAGAAAACATGGCTTCTGCCCAAAGAACTGGACCACGACGACGGCGAAGTGACCGCCACGCTCAAGGTGCGACGCTCCAAAATCGCCGAGGCCTATCACGATGCGATTGAAAGCCTCTACGCCGCCTGACGTCCGGCAGCATCAGATGATCTCGTCCTCATCGAACAGGGGAGAGGTTTCCAGTTGCGCGGCCAGCCCCTCAACCGTGGCAGCTGGGTCGGAACCGCGGACATCCGCCAGATGGAACACCGCGTCGCCCTCGTTGACCACGGGCATCACCGCACGGCCAATGATGATCCCGTCTGACGGGGCCAGCAGTTCGACCTCGCTTTCGCCAAAAGGGTCAGAGACCTGCGCCAGAAGCTCGCCCTCGCTGACCACATCCCCGTCCGCACGGAACGTCCGCAACAGCCCGCCTGCAGGCGCACGTAACCAACGGCTGGACCGACACGACAGCGGCGTCGTGCGGGCTTTGGCGATGCCTTTGGCGGGCAACATCTCCATCGCGCGCAGCACCCGCAGGATACCCGCCACACCGGCCCGTGCAGCCATTTCATCAAATCGCAGCCCCTCGCCTGCCTCATAAAGCAAGACATCGACGCCGATTTCCTTTGCCTCCGCCCTCAGTGACCCCTCCCGCAAGGGGGAGGTCAGGATCACGGGTGCGCCGAACACCTCGGCCAAGGCGCGGGTCCGCTCGTTGTTCGGTGAAATCCGCACTTGCGGCAGGTTCGTGCGGTGCACTGCAGCGGAGTGCAGATCAATGCCCAGATCGCAGCGCGCCACCACATCCTCCAAGAAAATCCCCGCCAGTCTTGAGGCCAGCGACCCGCCCGCCGACCCCGGAAACGACCGGTTCAAGTCGCGGCGGTCGGGCAGATAGCGGGACCGGTTGTGAAACCCGAAAGCGTTGACGATAGGCACGACCATCAGCGTTCCGCGCAGCTTGTCCAGCAGGGGCGATTGCAGCAGGCGGCGGACAATTTCCACCCCCATCACCTCATCCCCGTGCACAGCCGCGCTGACAAAGACCGTGGGACCAGGCCGTTTGCCATGGATCACATGAACCTTGAGGCTGACCGGCGTGTGGTCCGACAAAACGGAAACGGGGACGTCCACCGTCCGGCGACATCCCCGTTCTATCTGTTGTCCTGCAAATTCGAATGCCGATGATTTGGCCATGATCCACCCGTTCGTTCAGGTGGATCACTGTTCCCAAAAACGAGCCCTGCGCAATGGCAAAATTCGGTCGTTCCGGCCAGCCGCAGCCGCTAGTGAACCGTCACCGGCCGCATGTCGTTCTGACGGGCCAGCACAAAGGCCATCTCACGCTCGGCCACCAGTGCCAGTTGCTGGCCCTCACTGTCGTGCACCGCAAAGAGGGTTTCGCGGTCCCCCGCAGCATCGCGCACATCTTCCGGCAGATCGGACACAGCCACGGACTTCACGTAAACGACGCGATCGCCCATATCCGCAAATTCAAATTTCGTATCCATGACTTACCCTTTCCTGATATTAATCGTCTGAACCACCTGCTCGGGCACCGAACGGGACAGGTCCACATGCAGCAGGCCGTTTTCCATCACGGCCTCCCCCACCTCGACACCCTCTGCCAAAACAAAG
Source organism: Pseudooctadecabacter sp. (assembly GCA_020628265.1). Taxonomy (GTDB): domain Bacteria; phylum Pseudomonadota; class Alphaproteobacteria; order Rhodobacterales; family Rhodobacteraceae; genus Octadecabacter. Next base: position 1,626 of record JAHDFG010000292.1, read on the forward strand.
GACCGCTGGAACTGCCGCGCGGCAATGCCACGGTGCAGGAACACACGCCCCTCGCTGTCGTCGGTCTGGCGGCCGCGGATCACCAACTGGTTGTCCTCAACCGTGATCGCGAGGTCACTTTCCGAAAACCCAGCCACGGCGAGCGTGATCCGGTAAGAGGTCTGCGACGTCTGTTCGATGTTGTAGGGGGGATAGCCTTCGTTGCCGGATTTGGCGGTGCGCTCCACCAGCCGTTCCAGCTCCTCAAAGCCAAGAAGGAACGGATGCGTTCCCAAGGTCAATTTCGTCATGCGACACGTCCTTTAGTGACAAGCGACAGTCTGGTCGGGCCCTGCAATCAGCGACCCACAGTTGAAAATATGGGTTTCCCCTTTGTCTGATGCAAGCCCCACAGATGCGGGTTTTCCTTTGAAATTGAGGCATTCGTGCTTAGGTTTATGGCTCACCTCGGCCACACACGGATTCGCAATGAACAGCTCCGCCCGCATGGAACAATTGGAAGTCCTGCGCATGCAGCTGGGCGTCCTGCGGCAGGAACACCGCGACCTAGACGATGCGATCCGCGCTTTGGAAGCGACCGGCACAGCCGACATGCTGACGGTCAAACGCCTGAAAAAACAGAAACTGGCCCTCAAGGACAAAATTGCCGTTCTTGAGGACCGCGTGACCCCCGATATCATTGCCTGATCCGTCAGGCCCCGTTGCACCCCCGCGCGTCCCCGCTATAACGGCCTCAACTTGATGAAGGTGCACGCTATGACCCCATCCGTTGGCATTATCATGGGCAGCCAGTCCGACTGGGCCACCATGCGCGAGGCTGCAACCCTGCTGGACGAGTTGGGCGTGAGCTACGAGACCAAGATCGTCTCGGCCCACCGCACGCCGGATCGTTTGTGGGCCTACGGCAAAGAGGCCGCCGACCGCGGCCTGCAGGTGATTATCGCGGGTGCCGGCGGGGCCGCGCATTTGCCCGGCATGATGGCCTCCAAGACCCGCGTGCCGGTGATTGGCGTGCCGGTCCAGACCAAGGCCCTGTCCGGCGTCG
>JAHDFG010000017.1 GCA_020628265.1 Pseudooctadecabacter sp.
TGCCTCTGCTCACCGGAGACGAGGACCCTGTTGCGCCATATGTGGCAACCTCGGGTGTGCCGTGGCCAGGAAGTGTCGCGCTCTATTCTGCGCCGCAGGACGCGGACTACACATTGAACCGGTTGATTACGGCGCCTTCGGTGATGGGTGTGACGCAAACCGAATTGCCGGCAGGGTGCGCGGGATTGTTTGATAATGGTCCGGCGGTGCGGATCGAATTGATCCGCGGGACGCTTTCGTCAGTGAGTGATGCGCAAATCCTTGGCGGTGCGAATACAGCTGTGATTGGTGACGGATCGGTCGGCAATTGGGAAGTCTTTCAGTTCGGACAGGCTGATCTGGTTGGCGAAAACACCTACGATTTGGGGCGTAGATTGCGCGGACAGGCCGGGACCGATTTCCTGTCGAAGGTTTGGCCTGCGGGATCCGTCTTTGTTTTGTTGGACGGAACGCCCGAACAAATCCGGCTGGCCTCGGCAGCGCGTAGTGTGACGCAACACTACCGATATGGTCCCGGTACGCGTCCCCTATCGGATGCAAGTTATCAATATCGAGAGGAAGTCGTGACGGGTGCAGGACTGCGGCCCTATCCGGTGGCGCATCTGCGTCAAACGCGGAACGACGGCGCGCGGAACATCAGTTGGGTTCGGCGGACCCGATTGGGTGGGGACAGTTGGGACGGCGAAGACGTCCCGCTGTCTGAAGCGCAGGAGCGTTATGCCTTACGTGTTTTCCGCGACGGTACCTTGCTCCGCAGTTTGTCGTTGACCAGCGCCGCGTGGACCTACACCGCCGCAATGCAGGCAGCAGACGGGGCTGGTGAGATCCGCGTAGATGTGGCGCAGGTGTCAGACATCTATGGCGAGGGGCCGTCCCGCAGTATCAGCTGGGCTGCCTGATGCGGAAGGTTGGCTTGACGGACCTTGATCTGGCGGCGCGTGCTGTGATGCGGGCCCCATACCACCGGGTCCGCTTCGCGGCCGATCTGATCGAGGCCGCACATACCGCTGACAAGGTGCGCAAGCGGACGGGGCGGGGGCATGTCGGGGGTGGTACCGGATCGCTCTATGCTCAGGCAGCGCTGTGCCCAGTGGCACCGCGCGAGGCGTGTCAGGCCGATTATCTGGCAGCCCTGTCCGATGTTCTGGTTGCGTTGTCGGCTTGGCGGGGCCGCACAAATCAAGTTCCGTGATCTTGCACCTCACGGGTTTATTCTTGGAAAAACCGGCTTATCTGGGGTAGGACAACACCGAAAGCGAGGTGCATCATGGCCCAGATCAAAGCAAAACTGACCGAAGTCGATCCAGTTTGGCAGCAGATTTGTGACGAAGCGGAGGCCGCTATCAAGGATGAGCCCCTGATTGGCGGGTTTGTTCATACCTCTGTCTTGCACCACGGGTCTTTGGAAGATGCATTGGCCTACCGTATTTCGATGAAGCTTTCTTCGTCCGAGATGTCGGACCAGATGTTGCGCGAGATCGCCGATGAGGCGTTTGCCTCGGATCCAGAAATGGCGGCCGCGGCCCGTGCAGATATTGTCGCGATTTACGACCGCGATCCGGCTTGCCACCGGTTCCTGCAGCCCCTGTTGTTTTTCAAAGGGTTTCAGGCGGTTCAGGCGCATCGTTTGGGGGCATGGTTGTTCCGGCAGGGCCGCAAGGATTTGGCTTACTACGTGCAGATGCGCGTTTCCGAGATTTTTGGCGTGGATATTCACCCAGGAGCAACCATTGGCAAGGGCCTGATGATTGACCATGCCCATTCCATCGTGATTGGGGAAACGGCAGTGGTCGGGGACAATGTTTCTATGCTGCATTCGGTGACACTTGGCGGGACGGGCAAGGAAGAAGAGGATCGTCACCCGAAGATTGGCGACGGTGTCCTGATTGGCGCCGGGGCAAAGGTTTTGGGAAATATTACCATCGGCCATTGCAGCCGCATCGCTGCAGGTTCTGTGGTTCTTGAAGCGGTTGAGCCGATGAAGACGGTGGCGGGTGTGCCTGCCAAAGTGGTGGGGGAGGCAGGATGTTCCCAGCCGTCGCGCACCATGGATCATCTGCTGCGCACCCACGGGTAAGTTTTTTCGAATGGGCTTCGCCCATCCGATCCGCGCGCGCCTTTGGCGCGCGCTTTTGTTTGAGTATTTGTGAACCAAAGACGGGTGGGTTTGTCCCTTAACGGAAAGGGCCGCACGGTGGTGTCACCGGCGGCCCTTTGGCTTTGCTTTGTGGCTGGTTTAAGCCAGCATGGCCATCGGGTCTTCGAGGTTGGCCTTGATCGCATTGAGCAGGTTTGCACCAAGTGCACCGTCGATCACACGGTGATCGACGCTGAGGGTTGTGGACATGACTGTGGCCACCTTGACCTCACCGTCATCGCCCACGACAGGCTTTTTGGTGCCAGCGCCCACGGCCAAGATCGCGGCATGGGGCGGGTTGATGATGGCGTCGAAGTTGTCGATGCCGAACATGCCGAGGTTCGAGATGGCAAAGCTTCCGCCCACGTATTCATGTGGTGCGAGTTTGCCGTCACGGGCCCGTCCAGCAAGGTCTTTCATCTGGGTAGACAGGGCAGACAGGGACTTGCTGTCTGCATCCTGGAGCACCGGTGTGAAGAGCCCGCCTTCGACGGCGACAGCGACGGCCACGTCGGAGGCTGTGAACTTCAATGTCCGGTCACCAGCCCAGACGGCGTTGGCGTCGGGCACTTGCTGGAGGGCCAGCGCGCAGGCCTTGATGATGAAGTCGTTGACCGACAGCTTCACGCCGCGCGGCTCAAACGTCTTGTTGATCTGGCTGCGGAACTTGAGCAGCGCGTCCAGTTCGATATCGCGGCGCAGGTAGAAGTGCGGCACGGTCTGTTTGGCTTCCGTGAGGCGGGCTGCCACGGTTTTGCGCATGCCGTTGAGGGAGACCTCCTCATAGGCGCGACCGTCGTACATCTTGAGGACCTGCTCGGTCGTCGGGCCGGATGCCATCGTTGCACCTTTGGCTGCAGGAGCACTAGCGGGTGCGGCATCGGTGGTCGCAGCGGGCTGGGCCGTCGCATTTTCGACGTCTGCCTTGATGATGCGGCCATGGGGGCCGGAGCCCTTGATTTGGCTCAGGTCCAAACCTTTGTCCGCTGCGATCCGACGGGCCAGAGGGGTCGCAAAGATGCGGCTTCCGTCGGCAGCGGCGGGCGCTGCCGGAGCAGGCGTCGCAGCGGCGGCTTTGGCTTCAGCAGGAGCCTCTTCCACGGCTTTCTCCGTTGGCGTCTCGGCGGCCGGAGCGGGGGCGGCGGACATGTCTTCACCCTCTTCGCCGATGATGGCGATGGGGGTGTTGACCTTTACACCTTCGGTGCCCTCAGCGACGAGGATTTTGCCGACCACCCCTTCGTCGACGGCTTCAAATTCCATCGTGGCTTTGTCGGTTTCAATCTCGGCCAGAAGGTCGCCCGACTGTACGGTGTCGCCTTCCTTCACGAGCCATTTGGCGAGCGTGCCTTCCTCCATCGTGGGCGACAGGGCGGGCATGAGAATTTCGGTTGCCATTTCTGTTGCTCCTTACCGGTAGGTGACTTGTTTGACTGCGGCGATCACTTCATCCGTCGTGATCAGCGCATGCTTTTCAAGGTTCGCCGCATAGGGCATCGGCACATCCTTACCGGTGCAGTTGATCACTGGGGCGTCCAGATAATCAAAGGCGTTCTGCATGATGTAGGCGCCCAGATGGTTGCCGATGGAGCCCACGGGCCAGCCTTCTTCGACGGTCACGCAGCGGTTGGTCTTCTGCACGGAGGCGATGACTGTGCCGTAGTCGATCGGGCGCAGGGTGCGCAGGTCGATGACTTCGGCGCTGATGCCGTCTTCAGCCAGCTTTTCAGCGGCTTCCATGGCGTAGCTCATGCCGATGCCGAAGCTGACGATGGTCACATCCGTGCCTTCGACGGCCACGCGGGCCTTGCCGAAGGGGATGGTGAAATCGTCCAGCACAGGAACCTCGAACGAGCGACCGTAGAGGATTTCGTTCTCAAGGAAGATGACAGGGTTGTCGTCGCGGATGGCGGTTTTCATCAAGCCTTTGGCGTCGGCTGCCGTGTAAGGCATCACGACCTTGAGGCCGGGGATTTGCGCATACCATGCGGCATAGTCCTGAGAGTGCTGCGCACCCACGCGGGCGGCCGCACCGTTGGGGCCACGGAATACCATAGGCGCGCCCATCTGACCGCCGGACATATATAGCGTCTTGGCCGCAGAGTTGATGATCTGGTCAATCGCCTGCATGGCGAAGTTGAAGGTCATGAATTCCACGATGGGGCGGAGACCACCGAAGGCAGCACCGACAGCGATGCCCGTGAACCCGTGTTCGGTGATCGGCGTGTCGATCACGCGCTTGTCGCCGAATTTATCCAGCAGACCTTGGGAAATCTTATAGGCGCCTTGGTATTCGCCGACTTCCTCACCCATGAGGAACACGTCCTCGTCGCGGGTCATTTCCTCGGCCATGGCTTCGTTGAGGGCCTCGCGCACCGTCATGGTCTTCATTTCGGTGCCTTCTTCCCAATCGGGGGAGGCGTTTGCCTTGGCGGGAACAGCAGCAGGTTGCTGGGCGATGGGCGCGTCTGTCTTGACCTCTTCGCGGGTCTCTTGCGCGGCTTCCTTGGCAGCGGAGGCCGTGGACATATCCTCGCCTTCTTCGCCGATGATGGCGATGGGGGTGTTGACCTTGACGCCTTCGGTGCCTTCTTCGATCAGGATCTTGCCGACGATGCCTTCGTCCACGGCTTCGAATTCCATGGTGGCCTTGTCGGTTTCAATCTCGGCGATGATGTCGCCGGATTTCACTTCGTCACCTTCTTTGACCAACCATTTGGCCAATGTGCCTTCCTCCATCGTGGGGGAGAGGGCGGGCATAAGTAGTTCAGTTGCCATGATAAATCTCCTCCTCAGGCGTAGATGTCTGTCCAAAGTTCGTCCAAGTGCGGCTCGGGGCTTTCCTTGGCGAATTCGGCGCTTTCGTTGACAACAGCCTTGATGTCCTTGTCGATCGCTTTGAGGTCATCCTCAGTCGCGTGCTTACCTGTCAGCAGCAGATCACGGACTTGTTCGATGGGGTCACGCTCGTCGCGCATTTTCTGCACTTCCTCGCGGGTCCGGTACTTGGCAGGGTCGGACATGGAGTGGCCGCGGTAGCGGTATGTCTTCACCTCAAGAATGTAGGGGCCTTCGCCGGAGCGGCAGTGTGCGACCGCTTTTTCGGACGCTTCTTTGACGGCAAGCACGTTCATGCCGTCCACGATCTCACCGGGGATGCCGAAAGCTTCGCCACGTGTGTAGAGATCAGGGGTGGAGGTGGAGCGGTGCTGGGACGTGCCCATGGCGTATTGGTTGTTTTCGATCACGAAGATCACCGGCAGCTTCCAAAGGGCTGCCATGTTGAAGGTCTCGTAGATCTGGCCTTGGTTGGCGGCACCGTCGCCGAAGTAGGCGAAAGTCACGTTGTCGTTGCCTTTGTACTTGTCAGCAAAGGCAAGTCCTGCACCCAGCGGCACCTGTGCGCCGACGATGCCGTGGCCACCGTAGAAATGCTTCTCTTTCGAGAACATGTGCATGGAGCCACCCTTACCTTTGGAATAGCCCCCTTCGCGACCCGTCAGTTCGGCCATAACGCCGTTGGGGTCCATGCCGCAGGCCAGCATGTGGCCGTGGTCGCGGTAGGATGTAATGCGTTTGTCGCCTTCCTTCGTTGCGGCCTCAAGGCCCACAACAACGGCTTCCTGACCGATATAAAGGTGGCAGAAGCCCCCGATAAGGCCCATGCCGTAGAGCTGGCCCGCCTTCTCTTCGAATCGACGGATCAGAAGCATATCCTTGTAGTAGGTAAGGAGTTCCTCTGCAGAAACATTTGGTTTCTTTGATGATTTCTTGGCGGCCATGGGTCCTCCCTCAGGTCTGACAAGCTGCGTCGCAGATATAGTTTAGTGTTAAACTATCTCCTAAACTACAAGTTCCAAAAAATCGACAACCAATGTGACGCAGGGGCAGTCAGGCGCCGAAATCCCGCCTTGCGTCTGCTGCATGGGTCCGTAGCTTGGGGGCATGAAATACAAGATCAGACAAGAACGGGACGGTGACGAAGCTGCGATCCGCGACGTGGTGGAACGTGCCTTTGCGGGCAAGTCGTTCGCGGACCCAGATGACAAGTTCATCGTTGAGCGCCTGCGAGAGGACGGCAGTCTGGTGCTGTCGCTGGTGGCTGAGGGACGTGGTCAGCTGATCGGGCAAGTGGCCCTTTCGCCTGCCAAGGTCGGAGACCTGAAATACCTCTGTCTGGGGCCGATTGCCGTTGTGCCGGAGCAGCAGGGCAAGGGGATTGGCGGCGACCTGATGGGACATGCGCTGGGTGTCGCGCAAGCATACGGGCGGGATGGCGTCGTTCTATTGGGGGATCCCAAGTACTACAGCCGCTTCGGGTTCGAAAAGTTCGCGTCGGTCAGCTACGACGGAAAAGGTGCCGATGCCCTTCAGTTGTTGCCGTTTACGGAGCCGCCCAGCGGAAAGGTCGTCTTTCATCCGTTGCTGACCGCTTGATCATTAAGACTTGTCCCCTTTGTGTGGGCTTTGCATGATTATCGCAGCATTTGGGGGGCTTGCATGACTTGGCTGAACTGGAAACCGGTCGTAGTCTTTTTAGGATTGGGGTCTATCGCGGGCACGATCCTGAGCTTTGATGCGCTATACCTGCGTGTGTCGGAATTGATGTCGGGCGGCGGCGGTACATTTGCCGCGCAGGTGTGCAACACTGCATCGGATGGTTGCGATAATGAGGCCCTCGATGATCTTCTGCGCGACCGTGTTGGCGAAAGCGTTGAGCTTGACCTGACCTATGTCTTTTCGGGCGCGGGGGAGGCGTATGTCAGTTGCGCCGACGAAGGTGTCTTCCTTGATCCCGAAGAAAATGGCTCTGACCTGATCGTTCCGATCCAGATTGAGGATGGGTCTTGCTCTGCCTTAAGCTATCTGCGGGTCGATGCGGGCCGTGCCGTGAATGTGGCGTCCGCGATGGCCTATCTGGAATACCGTATCAAAGGGCCGTTTACCGTCGGGATCGGATCCTACGGCGGGCCTGCGTTGTTTACGCTTTATCCGGAGTAGCGATCTCGCCTAGCGGATGACGATTTCGTCGGCGCGGACCATGCCCAGCACGTCGCGGGCCTGTTCGTCCAGCAGGTCCAGATCAAGGTAGGTGTCCGAAAGGCGACGTGTCAGGTTCTCCATCCGCGCGACTTCTGCTTGCACCAGCGCCAATTCTTCCGCCAATGCGCGGCCCTCTGCCTCGATCTCGGCCCGTTTGAACACACCGTAGTCGCCCTGCACGGCGGCAAAGGTGAAATAGAGGCTCAGCATCAGGGTGCCGGCGAAATAGAGAAGGACGCCAAGGGGCGCGCGTTTACGGTTCATCGATCTGCCTCACATGCGGTGTCTGACGCACCGCTTTGAAAGGCAGAATCGCATATTCGATTCGCGTTGTGAATCCCCTTTATGTAGGGGGCCACTCGTCGCTGGGCGCTAGGGGCTGTTACGCGATGGAGGCTGCGTGAATGCTGTCGATGGTGTCGGACAGGACGGCGTTGAAATCTTCGTCAGACTGCTGCGCGCTCAGCCCTTCGGTCAGGGCGCGGCTGAAGCTGGCAACAATGCCACTGTTCTGCGCCAGACGGCTGTTGGCTTCTGCACGGTCATAGCCACCCGACAGGGCCACCACTTTCATCACCTTGGGGTGATCCACCAGCGCCTGATAATGGCCCGCCGTTTCGGGCAGGGTCAGCTTCAGCATGATCTCATCGTCCATGCGGTCCAGATGGCTCAGGATTGCGTCCTGCAGGATCGCTTCGGCCTCGGCCTTGTCGTCGATGGAAATCGTGACTTCAGGCTCAAGGATTGGCACCAAGCCGTGAGATAGCACCTGGGCGCCAACCTCGAACTGTTGGGCAACGATATCCGCGATGCCTTGGGTATTCGCCGCGCTGACGACGGAACGCATTTTGGTGCCGAAGATGCCGGCCTTGGCGGCACGGGGCAGCAGATCACCCAAATGCGGCATCGACTTCATCAATTGGACACCGTTCGCTGCGTCTTCCAGACCCTTGTCGATCTTCAGGAAGGGGACGACTTTGAAATCTTCCCAAAGCGTCTGTGCGGTGGGCTTGCCTGCGACCTCACGGTCCATGGTCATCTCGAACAGGATCGCACCAATCACCTTGTCGCCATTAAAGGACGGAGCCTGAATGATGCGCGAGCGCATGTCGTGGATAAGGTCGAACATCTGGTCTTCGGAGGCATAGGCGTCTTCCTCGACACCATAAAGGCGCAGCGCCTTGGGTGTGGAGCCGCCCGACTGGTCGAGAGCGGCAATGAACCCTTGTCCACCGCGAACCTGCTTTGCCATTTCCTGCTGTGTCGTACCCAAATCCAACATTGACCAATCCTTTCCTGAAATCGGCCCGGGAGGTAGGCCGTTGAATAAGGACATAAGCGAGGGTGTTATGGGTCACAATTCTGGTTACGCTAACAGTTTGCGCTAACGCATTGGAAATAATGGGTAATGTTGGCGCTAACAGGGGTGGTCTACCCCCTCCCTCAGGACATCAGCGCGGCCACACCGGGGAGGGTTTTGCCCTCCATCCACTCCAGAAATGCGCCGCCAGCGGAGGAGATATAGGTGAAGTCGTCAGCAACGCCCGCCTGATTGAGGGCCGCGACCGTATCACCGCCACCGGCCACGGAAATCAGGGTCCCAGCCTTGGTAAAAGCAGCGGCCTGACGAGCGGCGGCATTGGTCGCAGCGTTAAAGGGTTCAATTTCAAACGCGCCGAGTGGGCCGTTCCAAATGACGGTCTTTGCGGTGCCGAAGGCGGCCTCGATCGCGGTGACGGTCGCAGGGCCTGCGTCCAAAATCATTGCGTCTGCGGGGCAGGCGTCTGCGGCCACGGTTTCGTTATCCGCACCGGCTTTGAACTCACGCGCCACAACAACGTCGGTGGGCAACAGGATCGCGCAGTTCTGCGCCTCGGCCTTGGCGAGGATTTCGCGGGCTGTGTCGGCCAGATCGTGTTCGCAAAGGGATTTGCCCACGTCGATGCCTTGCGCGGCGAGGAAGGTATTGGCCATGCCGCCGCCGATGACAATGGTATCGACCTTCTCGATCAGGTTGCCGAGCAGATCCAGCTTGGTCGACACCTTGGCACCGCCAACCACAGCGACAACGGGCCGTTCCGGTGATCCGAGCGCGGACTCAAGCGCGCCCAGTTCCTCGGCCATCAAGCGGCCAGCGCAATTGGGCAGCAATTCAGCCACACCCGTGGTTGAGGCATGGGCGCGGTGCGCGGCAGAGAAGGCGTCATTGCAGAACACATCGCCCAAAGACGCCAGAAACTGACCCATTCTCGGGTCATTGGCTTCTTCCATCGCCGAAAACCGCGTGTTTTCGATCAGGATCACGGCATCCGAAGGGGCGGCATCAATGCTGGCCCGGTCTGGCCGTTCGATGAAGGTCACAGAGCGGCCAAGCACCTCTTCCAGCGTGGGAATGGTCACCCGCAAGGACATCTCTGGCACGTATTCACCCTTGGGGCGGCCGAAGTGCGCCAGCAGCACGGGCTTGCCGCCCTTCGCCAGAATGTCCGTAATCGTGGGCTTGATGCGTTCGATGCGGGTCGCGTCGGTCACCTTCCCACCTTCAACGGGGACGTTGATGTCCACGCGGGTCAGCACAACTTTGCCGTCCAGATCCATGTCGTCGAGTGTTTTCCAGCCCATGATCGTCTCCTTTGCTTGGCGCGTTCATGTGCAATCGGGCCTGCGGCGTCAACCGCGTCTTGGAATTCAGGGCGGCGGGCTTTAGGTATCGCCCAAGATTAATGCACAAGGAGGCCCCCATGGCCGAGATCAAAGACCCCGAAAACACGATCCTGATGGAACTCAAAGGTGGCACCGTCACGATCCAGCTGTTGCCCGACGTGGCACCCAAGCACGTCGAGCGGATGAAAGAGCTGGCCCGCGCTGGTAAATACGACAACGTGGCCTTTCACCGTGTGATCGACGGGTTCATGGCGCAGACGGGCGATGTGGCCCATGGCAACATGGAAAATGATTTCAACATCGGCCGTGCGGGCACCGGTGGGTCCGACCTGCCGGACCTTCCAGCTGAATTCTCCAAGATCCCCCATGCGCGCGGGTCGCTGGGTGCTGCACGCTCGGCCAACCCGAATTCGGCCAACAGCCAGTTCTTCATCAACTTCAAGGACAATGATTTCCTGAATGGCCAATACACCGTTTACGGCCAGGTCATTGAAGGCATGGAGCACGTGGATGCGATCATGCGCGGCGAGCCCCCGATGAACCCCGACCGGATGATCTCCGTGAAGGTGGCTGCAGATGCTTAAGCGCGCGCTCATCGCTTGTGCGCTCTTCGCGGGCGGGGCCCACGCGGGTGGACTTGAGATTGTTGTGGAAGGGGAGGCCAATGGCACCATTGCCATTGATCTGTTCGAAGACGTTGCCCCGCTGCACGCGGCCCAGATCAGCACTTTGGCCGCGGACGGGGCCTATAATGGCGTCGTCTTTCACCGCGTGATCGAAGGCTTCATGGCGCAAACCGGCGACGTGCAGTTTGGCGACACCACGGACGAGGCATTCAACATGCGTCGCGCCGGCACCGGGGGATCCGATCTGGACGATATCCCGCTGGAGGCCACGACCGAGTTGTCGTTTACCCGTGGGATGGTTGGCATGGCGCGGTCCCAGAACCCGAACTCCGCCAACAGTCAGTTCTTCATCATGTTTGCGGACGGTGCTTTCCTTGATGGGCAATACACCATCGTGGGCGAAGTGACCTCTGGCATGGAAGTCGTGGACGCGATCAAACGTGGCACAGGCCCCAATGGTGCTGTGATCGGCATGCCGGACCTGATGTCCTCGGTGACCGTGACCGAGTAGGTCGCGTCACATCACAAAGACGTGGAGGGGCTAGGCAGCGATGTCTGGCCCCTTTTATCGTGGGGGCCTCAAATGGAGGGCCCCATGCGCAAACTATCCCTGATCCTGACCTTTCTCGCCTCTGGCGTTTGGGCCAGCCCCGAGTTCTGGCAGCATGAGTGGCCGGACACGAATTTCGAGGTCACGAGCATCGACAACTGGGTTGAGATCATGTCGGGCGGCCCGCCGAAGGACGGCATTCCCGCGATCAACGATCCGTCCTTTATTGCGGTGGCGGAGGAACGGCGGCTCACGCCGCGGGAACCGGTCATTACGTTGGAACTGCAAGGGCAAACGCCTCGGGCCTATCCGATCCGCTATTTGATGTGGCATGAGATCGTGAATGATGAAGTGGGCGGCGTTCCCGTTGCGGTGACGTTCTGTCCTCTGTGCAACTCGGGCATCACCTTTGACCGACGGGTGGCACAAGGCACGTTGACTTTTGGGGTCAGTGGCAAGCTACGGATGTCGGATATGGTCATGTATGACCGTGAGACGCAAAGCTGGTGGCAGCAGGCCATCGGTGAGGCGATTGTGGGCGATCTGACGGGGACCGAGTTGCAGACGCTGCCGAGTTGGATGGAAAGCTGGGCGGAGTTCGAGGCGCGCAATCCGGACGGTCTGGTGATGGATCAGCCCCGTTTCAACCGCAACTACGGGGCCAACCCCTATGTGCGCTACGACAGCTCGAACCGACCGTTCCTCTTTTCCGGTGAGTTGCCGCCGCACGACATTCCGGCCCTTGCCCGTGTGGTGCGGGTCGGTGATCGTGCATGGCCGATGACGCGAATTGCAGAGGCGGGCACGATTTCCGAGGAGGGTGTTGTGTTGTCTTGGACGGCGGGACAAGCCTCGGCGTTGGATCAACAGGCGATTGGTCAGGGGCGCGACGTCGGGACCGTTCGGGTGCGCGACGCGGCAGGTGCGGATTTGGCCCATGATGTGATGTTCGCCTTCGCCTACCACGCCTTTTGGCCAGAGGGCGCGTGGATGCTGGGGGAGTGACCAAAATTCACTGAATTTTGGTGCACTGCGCCGATCAGGTGCCGCAGAACGTTTGCGTGACCCTTTCATGGGGCTCTGGCGGTTGCATGTATGCGTCGCGGGGCGTGAACGGATCGCTGACGGCAGCCAGCATGTCATGAAACGGCGCGAAATCTCCTGTTGTGGCGGATGAAATTGTGGCTTCGATCATATGGGTTCGAGGAATGACGCTAGGGTTCGTGGCGCGCCACAGTGCGTCGTCGGGGTCTTGTGCGCGCCAGTTGGCGTACCAGTCAGGGAAAGCTTCAGCCGTGTCGTCGAGCGCATTGAAGGTATTGGTGAAATCCGCTTTTGCCTCTTGCATCTGGACGAGCAGGTCTTGGGCGAGGGACGTCGCCGCAGGCGAGGGGGCAAGGCCCAGTTTGGGGGCGAAGACCTCGCCCCACTTTTGGGCAAAGAGGGTGGGGAAGCGGTTGATCACTTGCGTGAAGGTTTCAATCGCGGCGTCCGCGTCAGGCATCACGGGCACAAGGGCTGTGGCGAACTGTGCAAGGTTCCAATGGGTGATGGGGGGCTGGTTGGAATAGGCATAGCGCCCCTGACGGTCGATCGAGCTAAACACTGTGTCGTCATGGAAGACGTCCATGAAGGCGCAGGGGCCGTAGTCGATGGTTTCGCCTGCGATCTGGACGTTGTCGGTGTTCATGACACCGTGGATGAACCCCAACCCCATCCAGCGCGCCACGAGGGAGGCTTGGGCCGACATCACCGCCTCAAGCAGGCCTGTCGGACCGTCCGCATTGGGATAGTGGCGGGCGATGGTGTAGTCCGTCAGCTGTCTTAATGCGTCCACGTCGCCACGGGCTGCGAAGAATTGGAATGTGCCGACGCGGATGTGGGAGGCGGCCACGCGGGTCAGGATAGCCCCCGGCAGGGGGCCTTGTTCGCGCAAGACAGGATCGCCCGTGGTGACCGCCGCGAGGGCACGGGTGGTGGGCACGCCGAGGGCGTCCATCGCACAACTCATCAAGTATTCCCGCAGGACCGGTCCGACCCATGCGCGGCCGTCCCCCATTCGCGAATAAGGTGTACGGCCCGCACCCTTTAGCTGGATGTCGACACGGCCCATGGGCGTATCCAATTCGCCCAGATGCAGCGCACGTCCGTCCCCAAGTTGTGGCGAGAAGCCACCGAATTGGTGTCCCGCATAGACCTGTGCAAAGGGGGTGGCCGTGTCCGGCAGGCTATTGCCCGAGAACAGCGCCGCCGCTTCCGCATCGGTGAGAGACGCACTGTCGAGGCCCAATCGGGTCGCCAGATCGTGATTGAACACAATCAGCTTCGGGTCGCTCACGGGGGCTGCGGGCTGACGGGTGTAGAAGTGGTCCGGCAGGTCAAGATAGGTGGTGTCGAAGGGGAGCGTCAGGGGCATCTTGGCGGGCTTTCAGGTTTTGGGGGAGGGCATCTGGCCCGTTGCTTTACACCTAGAGTGTCCGCGTCATCAGGGAATAGCGGTCACGCATCTTGAAGTGGGCGCGGGTATAGAGCCGGATGGTCGCATCGTCGTCGCGGTCGACTTCCAGATGCAGGGCTTTGACGCCTGCCTCGCTGAGACTTGTTGCGATGGCGGACAGGACTTCCGAAGCGATCCCGCGGCGGCGGACGGGCGGCCGGATGTAAAGCTCGTCCACGAAGGCATCCATTCCGCCCAGTTCCATCGACCAGCCGAAGGTAATGATCACGTAGCCCGTGGGTGCCATCGTCGGTCCGAAAAGCCAGACAGCGCCAAGTGGCGAGCCGTCGAGGAGCGGAGTAAGGGCGGCCTCACGCTCGGCGTCGGTGGTGGTGAGCCCGTATTCGCTGTGGAAGGCCTCGATCATGGTCAGCAGCCGTGTGGCGTCTGCTGGTCCGGCAAGGTGAATGGCAGTGGTCATATACGCCTCCAAAAGGAGCGGCTGCGCCGCGCGTTTCCCTTCCCCCTACCTGTCCTTCCCCCGCGGGGGAAGGGAGCAGGGTGGCGGGCCGACCCCGATGAGCGAGGGTTGGTTTGTGGGGTGAAGGGCTGTTTTTGAGTATTTTTAAACCAAAGACGCGTGGATTAGCCTTTTGGGAAAAGGGTGAGCGCGATGCCTTCATGGGTTTTGATGAAAGGATCCTTGAGGTCCATGTAGATCGTCATGTCACCGTTTGCATGTTGGTCTGCCTGTCGCTTAACGCCTGCGTAAGCCGCGCGGATGTCCGGATCGCTGCGCAGCAGATTGCGGAAGGCCAGATGGCGGGCAATGGCAGGGTCCCTTGCGGCATAGGCATGGGCGTGGATGAGGCGTTGGCCGGTGGGCGCGGATTTGCGGAAATACCTGCGGCCGGGCAGACCGAAGGGGCCCATGGCCTCGTACCCCTGAGCGATCAGGTTATCGGTTGCCTTGTCCAGCGCAGAGAGGGAGGTGGCCACGGGCAAAAGGTCGATGATCGGTTTGGCGGGCAGGTCGGGAACCGAGGTCGAGCCGATATGATGGCAGGCCACAAAGTCGGCACCGAGGGCCTGCCGCCAGACGGCCTTTGCGGCCTCTGCCTGCTCGGCCCACGCCGGATCAGGGGCCGCCAGCAGGCCCATCAGAGGCGGGCGAGGCGTTCGGCCAGCAAGCGGTAAAAGCCTTCCGCGTCCAGATCACCCATGAAGGTGCAATTCGGTTCGCGGTCGGTGACGCCCCACCAATCAGCGACCGTCATCCCCAAGGTCAGGTCCGATGTTGTCTCGATCTCGACGTTGATATGGCGGCCTGAGAACAATTCGGGTTCGATCAGGTAGGCAATCACGGTCGGATCGTGCAGCGGGGCACCTTCGGAGCCGTATTTCTCCATGTCGAAGCGTTCAAAGAAGTCGGTCCATGCGGCGGTCATATCACCCACGCGGGTGCCCATTTGCCGGAAGGCTTCGATGCGGGGTTTGGTGGTCAGGGCCTTGTGGGTCATATCAAGGGGCATGACCGTCAGAGGCAGGCCGCTGGCAAAGACGATCTGCGCCGCTTCGGGGTCGACGTAGATGTTGAACTCGGCCGCGGGCGTGATGTTTCCGACCTCGAAGTAGGCCCCGCCCATCAGGACAATTTCCGCGATGGCGGTCTTGATGTCGGGGGCCCGTTGAAGGGCCGTAGCGATGTTGGTGAGCGGGCCCAAGGGACAGAGTGTGATGCTGTCGGGATCTGCCGCGCGACAGGTGTCGATGATCCAGTCCACGGCGTGCTGGTCTTGCAGCGGCATCGTGGGGTCGTCCAGTTGCGGGCCGTCGAGGCCCGTCTTGCCGTGCACATGTTCGGCGGTCACCAGTTTGCGACTGAGAGGTGCGTCGCATCCCGCGAACACGAGCGTGTCGGGCTTTCCGGCCAGTTCACAGACGATGCGGGCGTTCTTTTGGGTCAACGGAAGCGGCACGTTGCCCGCGACGGCGGTGATGCCAAGAACGTTGAGTTCGGGGGAGGCCAGCGCCAGCAATATGGCAACGGCGTCGTCCTGTCCGGGGTCTGTGTCGATGATAATGTCGCGGGGCATTGGTGTGGTCCTTGGTCGTGTCGCGCGACCCTACCTTTTGCGACAGGGCGGGGAAAGGGGGCGCTGCCCCCCGGTGCGTTGCACCTCCCCCCGCGGTATTTTCTGGCATCAAAGAAGGGGATTAAACGCGGCCATGCGCCTTTAGTCGCGCAAAAAGACGGTCTGTGTCTTCATGCCCCATCTCCAGTGCGAAGACATAAGCATGGGTGAGGAAGAAACAGGCGGTGTCTGTATCGGGGGCCTGATCTGCCGCCTGCGCATAAAGCCGGACGAGGGCCCTTTGATCGCCCTTGGCGTGGGCCTCCAACAAGCGGGTGTTCAGATCGGTCACGTTGCGGCGTCTTGGATCTTTTGCGCCACCCACGCATGAAAACAATGGGTCGGCCCATCCATGGCAGGCGAGAAGCGGCCACCGTCGAAGCCAGGTGCGCTGCGGCCGCGCTGCATGCCCTCGACCACGCCGATGTCTTCTTCGAACACCGTTTTCCACAGTGCGGCGTTCTCGGCCCGCATGGCGGCGTCCGTATCGGGTTGCGCGTAATAGAGGTGGATGTGTTCTGCGGTGCGGTCGTGGGCCTTGGGTTCCAGCACAATGGCAAAGGCGTGGTCGCGCTGGGCGCCCAGCAGGACGTTTGGATAGAGGGCGATGTATTCGGCGCCTTCGTTCCAGAAGTCCGACAGGCCTTCGAAATCGGGGAAGGTCGCACCATCCTCGTTCTTCAGTTGCCGATAGACCAATGTGCCCTGACCGGAATAGCGCCCCTGTTCTTCAATGTTGTAGTGGTCCTCAAGCCGCGAGTAGCTGTTCAGGCCGGGATGGACCCACGGCAGGTGGTAGCTTTCACAGTAGTTCTCGACGGCCAGTTTCCAGTTGGTGGCCACATCCAGCGTAAAGGCGCTGCCTGCGCCGCCATGATGCAGGGGCTGTTCGTGTTCGGCCCAGCGTCCCAGCAGATCGGCGTGCACAACCTCGAACGGGTCTGCCTCGCCATCTAGATTGACGAAGACCACATCGCGCCAGATGTGGCTGCGCACTTCGATCAGGCCAA
>JAHDFG010000018.1:0-10275 GCA_020628265.1 Pseudooctadecabacter sp.
TCCGCGTGACGATCGACGAGGATGAACCGGGCGAGACGGGCGATCTGGTGGAACGCCTGATGGGCAAGAAACCGGAGATGCGGTTCCAATACATTCAGGAGAATGCGCGGTTCGTTGAGGAGTTGGATGTTTAGGAGAAGCACAGATGCCGACCTGCGCTAGCTGTAAGCAAAACCACTTCGGTATGTTCGAACTGAAAGGAGGTTTTTGCAAGAAATGTGCAGCCGCAATCGAGGAAGATACGCAAACCAGAAAAAAGCGTTCAGCTGACTTATCATCGAGAGCCGATCTCGCAAAGATGGTCCTTACAACAGAGACATCATCAGATCTGGTTGTAACGGAGAGGCTGGGGATAGTTTCCGCAGAATGTGCATTCGGCATGAATGTATTCAAAGACCTATTCGCAGGCGTCAGAGATGTGGTCGGCGGTAGGTCGGATGCAATTCAGAAGACTCTACGTGATAGCAGAGATGTTGTGCTGCAGGAGTTACGCGTTGAAGCTTATGAGTTGGGCGCAGATGCGGTCATTGCGGTTTCTTTCGAGTACGTGGAACTGAGTGCGGCTGGGAATATGGTACTATTGGTTGCGACAGGAACGGCCGTCAAACTAGGTTAGCGCCCGACCTTAGGGTGGGCGTGAAGCACCCTCCGTCAAACCAGAGGTTTGCCTTCGGCAAAACGGGGGAGGGTCGGGCGCTGCGCAGCAAAGCTGCGCCAGACCACCACCGCCCAAAAACAAACCGACCAGGAACTGCCATTCCTGATCGGTCAACACAATGCGTAGGTCCGGTGCCCAAGAGCGCTCTCGCGCTTGTGGATGGGAACTTGGGCACCGGACTGCTCTCTCCCCAACGCACCTTTGTTGTGCCAGACCCCATCCAAGAATGTCAGACCCGCGAAAGGAGGGGGTCGCGGGGCAAAGGGACAGGCCTACCCCCCATCGGATAGGTCGCCCCGCCCCGGCCAGCCAACCTGCCATACGCGAGCCATACGCTTGCCATACGCAAACCATACCGCGTTTTTGGGCCTGAAGCGGCCCCGCGCCGATGGGCTCCGCCCGTGAGACCCTCAAACGCTCCACTGGAGCGTTTGCCGCAAAAGGTGCGGACCGGGTTTCACTCCTGCACCGTCTCCAGCCACTCGGTCAGGGCCAGCAATCGGGCGGGTACTGGCGTCCCCAACCCGTCCCGCTCCACGATCACAGTGGGCCCCATATCCCCCGCCCCGAACTCCGGCATCGCCGCCGAGAAGTGATCCCCACGGTCAAACCCGTCGATCACGCCCATCACGTAATCCCTTGGAAACACGCCGTTATTATCAGCAGCAAGGGTCGTCAGATCGGGCGGCAGGTTGAACAGCTCCCGCCCCGTCACCCCCGCCCCGCGCGCATCCACACCATGACACGCCGCACAATTCTGCTGGAACAACGCCCCACCTGCCTCCGCACTCACATCCAACTCGTGCTCCACGCAGGCGGCCAATGCGACCGGCAGCAGGAAAATCAAAGATTTCATGGGGTTCTCCTCTATTGCCTTTACACAACCCTACCCGACCGCCGCCCGGCAAACCTTGATCCTGATCAAACTGCGACACACCCCGCCGAAAAGGCGAAACATCCCGCTTCTTTGGCTCTCAAATATCCAAATCCGGCGGCCAGCCAAGCCGCCAACCGATCGTCAGTTCAGCGCGCCCGCACCACCTTGCCCCTTGGCATCCCCCAACACCGCCAATAGGCTCCCGACTATGCGAATTCTGATGATTGTCCTGCTTCT
Source organism: Pseudooctadecabacter sp. (assembly GCA_020628265.1). Taxonomy (GTDB): domain Bacteria; phylum Pseudomonadota; class Alphaproteobacteria; order Rhodobacterales; family Rhodobacteraceae; genus Octadecabacter. The sequence goes on from JAHDFG010000018.1 coordinate 1,773, forward strand.
GGCAGGCTGTGGTCGTGGCCTGACGGACAGTGAACATCTGCTCACAGGCCAACTGATGGGCGACAGCCTTAGCACCAACGAAATCCGCCTTGTCGAGGCCGGGTTCCTCGGCATGGTCTCACGCACCTATCCGGCACGCCCCCAGATCACCTGCCGCGAGCGCATTGCGCCACCGCCCGATGGCCCGACCATCCAGACACGCACTGCCGGCGCTGTGGCGTGGGACCACGTGTTGACGAACGTCGACTGGACGATCCCGAATTATGCGGCAGGTTACCCGGAGCGGATCAACCTTGTGGGCGCCATGTTCTTTGCTCATGAAATGGTGCACGTCTGGCAGTGGCAGAACCGCGACGTCACAGGCTACTCACCCTTCCGCGGGCTCGCCGAACATGTTCCGGGCGTGGATCCCTATCTGTTTGATCCGGATCAGGAAATCCGGTTCCTGGATATGGGGTATGAACAGCAAGCCGCTCTGGTAGAAGAGTTCATTTGCTGCCGCACGTTAGCACCGGAGGCCCCGCGCACAGAACGGCTTTATCAAGCGCTAAGCCAAGTCATGCCCGTGCAGCACCCCAGCCAGACACCGCGCCCGTCACAGATCATCGGCATCCACCCGGACGCAGACGTCACAGGCGTTTGTGAGGACCGCGCAGAGGGCTAGCCCACCACGCGGCCCCGTTCAGTCAGCGAATTGCAAGGTTCGACACAGAGGCGCGGATGCTTGAGCCCGTGTCGTCGCTGTCCGCACTCACTGCGATGCCAACCAGCGCGCCCGGGCTGCCGCCAAACGCACGCGAGAAGTCGGAGGCAAGGTTCACACTTTCGGAATGGGATCCCGTGCCAGCAGAGCGCAGGATCACATTGGCCCCCTGCCCCGGTGCGTAGGGCGAGTTCTGCAACGCACCGCGCGAGTGGTTGCCGCCCCACACGTATTGCAGGATGCGAACGTTCGGATTGCCGTTCAACTGGCGGATGTTGGCGCCTTCCATCGCGGCGGCGTCCGCCTCGGGCAGGAAGACGAAATAGATGGAAATGTTGCGGTCATCGCCCCCCTTGCGGGCAAGGTTCGTTGCCGGAACCGATTGATCGACAGACCAGTTCCACGACGCGGAGGTAGCGCCCCAGTCGGACCGGTTCGTGCGGGTCCAAGCCAAAGAGACCGCGTTGTCCGACGCAATCCCCAAGGAGCCGCCGTTGAAGCTGTAGTCGTTGGAGCCAAAGAGCTGCAAACGCTGCTCGTTCCAGCTGCCACCAAAAGCAATCGGGCCAGCGGCGGCCATCGACGCGGACAGCGCGAGGGGGAGGGCAAAAGACAGAAGACGCATAAGAAAACCTTTCATTGATTGCGGGCAACCTGCCCTAAGTCCAACACGGACCTCAATGAAACGTTCGCGGCCTCACGGCTTTGTCAGCCGTTCGCGAGCGCCCGTGAGGCCGACCAGAGCGCGTCTGGCACGTCAATCTCTCCCATAGGCTGGCGGTTCTGGCCTGGGATACGGGCGCCATCCTGTTCGGCCACAGCCTCGGCCACGCGGGACAAGCGGGCGGCGAAATCAGCGCCCGGCTCCATCAGGATGTAGAACTGGCCAAGGTCATGAGGTTTGCCATCAGGCAGCTTCAACCCGCTGACATCCAATGAGTTGACCGACCCTGTCATACCCGCCGCCAGCACCTCGGCCATCAGCCCAAAGCCCCAACCTTTGTAACCGCCTGCTGACACCAACGCGCCTTTCAATGCAGCCTCGGGGTCCGTCGTGGGTTTGCCATCGGCATCCACGGCCCAGCCGAGGGGGATCGCCTCTCCGGCCGCTTTGGCCATGGTGATCTTGCCCAAGGCCACGGCAGAGGTTGAGAAATCCCAATGCATCCCGCCGTCCGGCAGGGACATGGCGATGGGGTTCGTGCCGATCACAGCTTTGTTGCCACCGGGCGGCGCCACAACGGGCGAGGCATTGGTGAAGCCGATCCCGATCAGCCCTGCGGATGCGATCTGTTCGGTGAAAAACCCCAGCGAGGTGCAGGTATGGGCATGGGCCACGGCCAGTGTTGCCACACCATTGGTGCGGGCGACCTCGATCGCCTCAGGCAGGCCACGGGTGAACGCCGGCTGGGCAAAGCCGAACTTCGCATCGGCCACGACGGTGCCTGCCTTGGGGCGCGTGACGACCGGTTCGACCTGCCCGTCCACGCGGCCAGACCGCAGTTGGGTGCAATAGCTTTCCAGATAGTAGAGCCCGCAGATGACGTTCCCAAACGCCTCGGCACGGGCGACGGCGCGGGCAACTTCGCCCGCCTGCCATGGGGCCGCACCATGGGCGATGAGGGCCGCGCGGGCGACGTCTTCGATCTCTGAGACGAATACTTTCATGGGGCTAATCCTTCCGTCAGGCGGCCTGCGTCCAGACGGACGGCGCGGTCCATGCGGGCGGCGAGGTCGAGGTTATGGGTCGCAATCAAGGCCGACAGGCCAGAGGCCCGCACAAGGTCCATCAGTGCGTCAAACACACGGTCGGACGTGCCGGGGTCAAGGTTGCCGGTGGGCTCGTCCGCCAAAAGCAGCTTGGGTTTGTTCGCCAGTGCGCGACAGAAGGCAACGCGCTGCTGTTCCCCGCCCGACAGCGCTGCAGGGCGGTGTGACGCGCGTTCGGCCACACCTACGCGCGACAAGAGGTCCAGCGCATGGGCCTCAGCCTCAGCCTGTGCGACGGCATTCGCCAGCTGCGGCAAGACGATGTTTTCCAGCGCCGAAAACTCCGGCAGCAGGTGGTGGAACTGATAGATGAAACCCACATCATTGCGGCGCACAGCGGTGCGTTTACGGTCGCCCAGATTTGTCAGGTCTTCACCTGCGATTGAGACGGTGCCCGTGTCCGGCGTGTCCAACAGGCCCGCGATGTGCAGCAGTGTGGATTTGCCCGCACCGGAGGGCGCGACGAGGGCCACGACCTCGCCCTTGCCGACGGTCACGTCGACCCCGTGCAGCACCTGCACCTCATTAGGTTTGCCAACGTTATAGGCCTTGGTGATGCCGGAGAGGTTCAGGGTCACGTCACTCATAGCGCAGGGCCTCAACAGGGTTCATGCGCGCCGCACGGCGGGCGGGGAAGATGGTGACGATCCATGACAGGGACAGCGATAGGCCGATGGCCAGCAGCACGTCTTCGAGTTCCAGCTTGGCAGGAATGTCGTAGATGCCGCGAATGGAGGGGTCCCAGACCCCGCCGCCAGCCACGTAGTTCACCAGCGCGAAAATCTGGTCAATGTAGAGCGCAAAGAGGCAGCCCAGCACCACACCCAGCAAAGTGCCGACAGTGCCCAGACCCGCGCCGCAGATGAAGAAGATGCGCAGGACAGACCCTTCGGACAGGCCCATGGTGCGCAGAATACCGATATCGCGGCCCTTGTTTTTCACCAGCATAATCAAGCCGCTGATGATGTTCATTGAGGCAATCAGGACGAGGATCGACATGATGACGAACATCACGTTGTCTTCCACTGTCAGGGCCCGCAGGTAGGCCCCTTCGTTGTCCTTCCACGAATAGAGCAGGCTTTCAGGGCCAAGCTGGCGATAAATCGGCTGGATCCATTCCTCCACCCGGTCGGGATCTTCCACGTAAATCTCGATCGCGTCGTGGACGCCATCGCGGTTGTAAAACGACTGTGCGTCCTCAAGCGGCAGGTAGATGCGGCTGATGTCTGTCAGATAGCGGCCCGTCTGGAAGACATAGACCACGTCGAAGGTGACGCGGCGGGGCGATCGGCCAGCGGCTGTCTGCACGCCCGTGGCCGACAGTAGCGTGATCCGGTCGCCCACCGACACATTCAAGTTGCGCGCCACGCCAGAGCCCAGCGCGATCCCCTGCCCGAAGTCGTCAATTGAGCCCGACGACGACTGCGGCGTCATCACCAAAGGAATGTCTTTCAAATCGTCACCGCTGATCCCGTAGACCTGCACAAAGGTCGAGCGATCCGCGAGGCTCGCCAGCCCCTCGCCCCGCACGATGGGTGCGGCACGGGCAACACCTTCAATAGCCCGCAGGTCCGCGGCCAGCGCATCGCCATTCGCAATCGTCTCAACCCGCCGCGTGACGTCGACCGATTGGTCCCCTTGGGTGACGGTAATGGTCTCCATCGCACTTTGGCGCAAGGTTAGGTGAGCATTGGCACCCACAATCGTATCCACGAAATCCGCCCGAAAGCCGGAGCGCACCGCCAGCACTGCGATCAAAGCGAAGACGGCCAAGGTCACGCCGATCAGGCTGATCCAGGTCATCACACTGACACCGCCCGTCTCCCGTTTGGCGCGGATATAGCGCCAGGCGATCATCCATTCGAACTTTGAAAAGGGCGCTGTTTTGCCAGCCATACTGCGGTGCCTCTTTGTTTGGGCAGAGTTAACGGGGCCGTGGCAGCAAGGTCAATGGGGCGAGGGGTGTCGGGATCGGATCGGCTGCGCCGCTCCGATCCTCTGGGGGCATTCTGCCCCCAATTCTGGGGCTCCGCCCCGTCCTTCGGACCCCCCTGAGAGTATTTTGGAACCAAAGACTGGGGGCGGCCGTCCGCCGTCTGAACGGCCAGCGGGCCAACTCTGCCCCTCGTATTTGCCTGTGCTGCGCGACGGCAAACGCCGCAAGCCTGAAAAGGCTAGCCGCGTCCGATGCCATGAGCTGCGTAGATTTCGACGATCTTGGCCACAGCGGCCTCGGGCGCCATCTCCTCGCTCTCGCCGGTTTTGCGGGAGGTGAGTTCGACCACACCGTTCTTGAGGCCACGCGGGCCAACGGTGATCCGCCAAGGCAGGCCGATCATGTCCATGGTGGCGAACTTGCCCCCAGCCCGTTCATCGCGGTCATCGTAGAGCGGCTCAAGACCTGCATTGGTCAGCTGTTCGTAGAGCACTTCACAGGCGGCATCCGCCTCCGCATCGCCCTGTTTCAGGTTCACGATGCCAGCGTGATAAGGCGTGACACCTTCGGGCCAGATGATGCCCTTGTCGTCATGGCTGGCCTCGATGATCGCACCCAGCAGACGGGACACGCCGATCCCGTGGGAGCCCATATGCACAGGCGTAGGCTTACCATCGGGGCCTTGGACGGTTGCCCCCATGGCCTCGGAATACTTGGTGCCGAAATAGAAAATTTGACCAACTTCGATGCCGCGTGCGGTCTTGCGGCGTTCTTCGGGGACCTCAGCGAACAGCGCCTCGTCGTGGGTTTCGTCCGTGCGGGCGTATTTGCTTGTGAATTCTTCCATGACGCCTGCGCATTGCTCGACATCATCATAGTCAATCTCACGGTCGCCGAAGGTAAGGTCGGTGACGGCGCTGTCATAGAAGACCTCGGATTCACCGGTGTCCGCCAACACAAGGAATTCGTGGGTGTCGTCGCCGCCAATAGGGCCGCTGTCCGCCCGCATCGGGATCGCCTGCAGGCCCATCCGTTCGTAGGTCCGCAGGTAGCTGACCAAGTGGCGGTTGTAAGCGTGCAGCGCGTCTTCTTTGGTGAGGTCGAAGTTATAACCGTCCTTCATGTAGAACTCGCGGCCCCGCATCACGCCAAAGCGCGGGCGGCGTTCGTCGCGGAACTTCCACTGGATGTGGTAGAGCGTCAGCGGCAGGCTTTTGTAGCTGCTCACATGGGAGCGGAAGATGTCTGTGATCAGTTCTTCGTTGGTCGGACCGTACAGCATGTCGTGCCCATGACGGTCGCTGATCCGCAGCATTTCCTCGCCGTAGTCATCATAGCGTCCGCTTTCGCGCCACAGGTCCGCAGACTGCAGCGTGGGCATCAACAGCGGAATGTGGCCCGCACGTTCCTGTTCCTCATGGACGATCTGTTCGATCCGCTTCAGCGCCTTAAAGCCAAGCGGCAGCCACGAATAAATGCCGGCGCTGGATTGTTTGATCATGCCCGCCTGCAACATGTAGCGGTGGCTGACGATCTGGGCGTCGCGGGGGCTTTCTTTGAGAACGGGGAGGAAATAGCGGCTCAGGCGCATGTGCATCACTTTCAGATAGAGTTATGGCAGATGTATCAGACGCCCCCGCAAGGGCAAGGCACACGAACAAAAGCCACGTTTGGATCAAAGATTTCCGCCGTTCACGAGGGCGTCAGATCAGTGACCCAAGGGCATGATCGCCCCGTATCCCCCATCACAACACAAACACAGATAGGGATACTGACCATGAACACGTTCACCAAACTTGCCGCCGCCACCGCACTGACCGTCGCAGGCTCTGCCGCATCTGCGGCGTCCATCACCGAAATCGCAGCAGGCGATGAGCGGTTTTCCACCCTCGTGGCCGCTGTCACCGCAGCTGGCCTTGCCGACACGCTGGCAGGTCCGGGTGAATTCACGGTCTATGCACCCGTGAACGATGCCTTTGCCGCCCTGCCCGAAGGCACCGTTGAGACACTGCTGATGGAAGAGAACATCGGCCAGCTGACCGACGTGCTGCTTTACCACGTCGATGACCGCGTGCTGATGGCGGGCGATTTCCCGGCGGGGTCCAACTACTTCAAGCCGATCAACGAAGCCGAGCGTCTGTGCATCACCGCATCCGAGGCAGGCGTGTCCATCGCCGATGGCACCGGTGAAATGGCCAACGTCATCGTCGCAAACATCGAAGCAGACAACGGCGTGATCCACGTGATCGACAAGGTTCTGCTGCCCGGAACGCGTCCTGCGTGCCACTAATTCCCGAACGGGATTAAGGGCCTTTCAGTTGCGGCCCTGAATTGGCCCTGCGTGCATCCCCCGCACGCAGGGCTTTTCGTCTCAAACTTGCATCTGGCGGACCTGTGGGCCAAGTAAGGACGAGGGAACACGAGGTCGCAGCCATGGCACTACCGTCACAAAAGCAGTTGCAGTATTGGGGCATTTTCGCCGTCGTTTTCGCAGTGCTGCTGTACGCACTCGGCGACGTGCTGGCGCCGTTCATTATTGGTGGCGCAATCGCCTACCTGCTTGATCCGATCGCAGACCGGCTTGAAGCGTGGGGGTTGAGCCGCGCGATGGCGACCGTGGTGATCACTATTTCCGGCATCCTGATCTTCATTCTGTTGTTTCTGCTGGTGGTCCCGACACTCATTGGCCAGTTGGGGCAGTTGATCAGCCAGATTGGTCAAATCGTTGAAAACCTCCCTGAAACATGGACCCGCATCAAGGCGTCCCTCGCCGAACGATTCACCTTTATTGACGCCGAAGGTGACTTTCTGGAACAGCAAATGGCCAATCTCGGTGCCGCGATCCAGTCGCGCAGCGGAGAGGTCGTAACGACCCTGCTGAACTCCGCCCAAGGGATCATCAATGTCATTGTTCTTGTGGTGATCGTGCCCGTTGTTACGTTCTACCTGCTCCTCGACTGGGACCGGATGGTGGCACAGATCGACGACATGCTGCCCCGCGACCATCAGGAAACCGTGCGTGATCTTGGCCGCCAGATCGACCGGACGCTGGCCTCGTTCATCCGCGGACAAGGCACCGTCTGCCTTGTGCTGGGCACGTATTATGCGATTGCGCTGATGCTGGCTGGCCTGAACTTCGGCCTGATCGTGGGCTTCATCGCGGGCCTGATTTCCTTTATCCCATACGTTGGCGCTCTTGTGGGCGGCGTCTTGGCCATCGGGTTGGCCCTGTTCCAGTGGTGGGGCGGCACCGAAATGGTCGACGGCCAGTCTGTCGAAGCCGCAACCAACTGGTTGCGCATCGGCATCGTTGCGGCAATTTTCATGGCCGGACAATTCTTTGAGGGCAACATACTGACACCCAATCTGGTGGGCCAGTCCGTCGGCCTGCACCCTGTGTGGCTGATCCTTGCCCTGTCTGTCTTCGGGTCCTTGTTCGGGTTCGTTGGCATGTTGGTTGCCGTCCCCGTGGCTGCCGTCATCGGCGTGGTCGCACGGTTCCTGATCGCCGAATACAAATCCGGCCAGCTCTATAAAGGCCATATCGGGAAAGACAGCTGATATGGCGCGACAACTGGCGTTTGACCTGCCGGCCACCGTCCGGCTGGAAGCGGAGGATTTCTTTGTCTCAGAGGCGAATGAACAGCCCTTCGCGCTGATCTGCACGCCCTCTGCATGGCCGGATGGGAAACTTGCCCTCGTAGGTCCAGCCGGAAGTGGCAAAAGCCATCTGGCGGGGGTGTTCGCCGCACAAAACAAGGCGCAAGTTCTTGAGGCACGCGAGATCGACCCATCGGCGGCCCTCCCAACAACCGCCCTTGTCATCGAGGACGGAGAGCACATCCCCCCAGCCGCGGAAGAGTGGCTGTTCCACGCCCACAACCACCTGCGGGCACAAGGTCAGCCCTTGCTGGTCACAGGCCGTACAGCACCGGCCCGTTGGCCGCTGACTCTGCCTGATCTGGTCAGCCGCCTTCAGGCCATGACCACCGCCACCATCCAGACACCGGACGAGCCATTGCTGCTGGCGCTGTTGCTCAAGCACTTTCAAGACCGGCAACTGGCCCCCGCGCCCGACGCGATCACGTACCTGC
>JAHDFG010000018.1:10375-16578 GCA_020628265.1 Pseudooctadecabacter sp.
AAGCACTTTCAAGACCGGCAACTGGCCCCCGCGCCCGACGCGATCACGTACCTGCAACGCCATCTGCCACGCTCGTTTGATGCCATACGCGATGCCGTAGCAGTTCTGGACCGCGAAGCCCTTGCACAAGGCCGCCCCCTGACGCGCCCTTTCGTGCAAAGCACACTGGACTCCTCCGATCCAGATGCGCGATAGTGACACTTCTCCGTTACACTGAGATGTCACAAGGCGCTGATGACGCAAGCAGATTTCCTGAAGGCCGACTTTCCGGCACCCGTCGCCATTGATGGCGACCTGTCGGGGCCTGCCCGATATGTGAACCGTGAACTCAGCTGGCTGGGGTTCAACTGGCGCGTCGTCGAGGAGGCCGAGAACCCCCGCGTTCCGCTTCTGGAACGCCTGCGCTTCCTGTCGATCTCGGCCACGAACCTTGATGAATTCTACACCGTGCGGGTCGCGGGCCTGCGGGAACTTGTGCATGAGGGCAACGCGACGCCGTCGATGGACGGATTGACCCCCGCCGAACAGCTCAAGATGATCGACGAAAATGCGCGCAACTTGCTGGCGCGCCAGCAGAAGGTCCTTGCCGACCTGCGGGCCGAGATGGAAGCCGAAGGGATCAAGATCCTGTCGCGTAACGATCTTACAGATGCGGACCGCGACCACCTGAAATCGATCTTCTTCGAACAGGTCTTCCCCGTCCTGTCCCCCTTGGCCATCGACCCGGCGCACCCCTTTCCGTTCCTGCCGAATGAGGGGTTCGCCCTCGCATTGGAGCTGGAACGAAAGACCGACAAGCGATCCCTGCGGGCCCTGCTGCCCGTCCCCCAGCAGGTGGACCGCTATGTCCCCTGCCCCGAAGGCGACGGCCACAGGTTCCTGCCTTTGGAAGACCTGTTGATGGACAACCTCGACGGGCTGTTCCCGGGCTATGTCGTCAAAGGGTCCTGCGCCTTCCGCGTGTTGCGCGACAGCGATCTTGAGGTCGAGGACGAGGCCGAAGACCTTGTACGCGAGTTTGAGGTTGCGCTGAAGCGCCGCCGCCGCGGCGAAGTCGTCAGCATGCGCATATCCGCAGGCGCGCCGTCCAGTCTACGCAAACTGATCATGGACGAATTGCACGTCACCGAAGACGAGGTCGTCGAGATCGACGGCGTGATCGGCATGGCAGACGTCAAGGAACTGGTGCTGGACGCGCGGCCTGACCTGCTGTGGCCCGCCTTCTCTCCACGCGTGCCGGAACGGGTTCAGGACCATGACGGGGATATGTTTGCGGCGATCCGTCAGAAGGACATGCTGCTGCACCACCCCTATGAGACCTTCGATATGGTCGTCCGCTTCCTCCGGCAGGCCGCGAACGATCCGCATGTCGTGGCCATCAAACAGACGCTCTATCGGACGTCCAAGAACTCCCCCATCGTCGAAGCCCTGTGCGAGGCCGCCGAAGACGGCAAATCCGTCACCGCCTTGGTGGAACTCAAGGCCCGTTTTGACGAGGCCGCCAACATCCGCCAGTCCCGCCGTCTGGAACGGGCGGGCGCCCATGTGGTCTACGGGTTCTTGGACCTCAAAACACACGCGAAAATCTCGACCGTGGTGCGCCGCGAAGGCGACAAGCTGGTGACCTACACCCACTACGGAACCGGCAACTACCACCCGATCACCGCGCGTGTGTACACGGACCTGTCGTTCTTCACCTGTGACGCCGCATTGGGCCGCGATGCGACGAAGGTGTTCAATTACCTCAGCGGATATGTACAGCCGGACAACCTTGAAAACCTGTCCATTTCGCCCCTGACGTTGAAGCCGCAATTGCTGGCCATGATCGCCGCCGAGGCAGAGCACGCCCGCAACGGCAAACCGGCAGAAATCTGGGCCAAGATGAACAGCCTTGTCGAAGCGGACGTGATTGATGCGCTTTATGCGGCCTCTCAGGCCGGCGTGAAGATCAGCCTTGTGGTGCGCGGCATCTGCGGGCTGCGGCCCGGCATCGAGGGCCTGTCGGAAAACATCCGTGTGAAATCCATCGTGGGCCGGTTCCTTGAACATTCCCGCATCGTTTGTTTCGGCAATGGCAAGGGGCTGCCCGCCAAAAAGGCGCGTGTCTTCATCTCGTCCGCGGACTGGATGGGCCGCAACCTGAACCGCCGTGTCGAAACACTGGTTGAAGTCACCAACAACACCGTCAAAGCCCAGATCGTCAGCCAGATCATGGCCGCGAACCTTGCCGATGTGGCGCAAAGCTGGATCATGGGGCCCGACGGCACGTTTGAGCGGGCCGTGGTCGAGGAAGGCACATTTGCCTTCAACTGCCACCGGTTCTTTATGGAGAACCCGTCCTTGTCAGGACGCGGATCAGCAGGTGCGGCGGACGTGCCGAAACTGACCCATACGGAAGACTGACCGGCCGGTCACGTTGACACGGCGCTGTCTCAACCGCATTGTCGAGCGGTCTCAGGGGGGATCATGGACGGAAACAAGAGCACCAAGGATCAACCGGATTGGGGACCGTTTGGACGCCCGTTGTTCAACGACCCCAAGGCGCGGGCCTTGTCCCGTGTGGGTGTCATTGACGTCGGATCAAACTCCGTCCGTTTGGTGATTTTCGACGGTGCTGCCCGCTCCCCGGCCTACTTCTACAACGAGAAGATCATGGCGGGCTTGGGCGCTGGCATGGCCGACACAGGCCGCCTCAACCCCGAAGGGCGTGTGCGCGCCCTGAACGCCATCCGCCGGTTCGTCGCTGTGGCGGACAGTCTGGGTATTGGGCCCCTGACCGCCGTTGCCACGGCTGCGGTGCGCGAGGCCGAAGACGGGGCCGATTTCCGCGCAGACGTCCTGCGCGAAACCGGCCTGAAAATCTGGGTGATCGACGGGCAGGAAGAGGCGCGTTTGTCCGCCCAAGGGGTCCTGCTGGGCTGGCCGGGCAGCTACGGTCTGGTCTGCGACATCGGTGGTTCGTCATTGGAGTTGGCCGATCTTGCCGAGGGACGCGTTGGCCGCCGTGTAACTTCGGCTTTGGGCCCGCTGAAACTGCGCGAAATTTCGAGCAAGAAGAAGCGGCAGGCCTACGTCAAGGACACGGTCAAAGACCTCTTTTCCCGAATGGGCGAGGAAACCGGCAAACGTCTGTTCCTTGTGGGCGGGTCCTGGCGGGCCATCGCGCGGATCGACATGGAACGTCGCGGCTACCCGCTGACGGTTTTGCACGAATACCGCATGACACCAGGCCGTGTGATCAAAACACTGAAATACATTGAAGAATCCGATCTACAAGACCTGCGGGCGCGTTGCGGAATTTCAGACAGCCGGATGTCGCTGGTGCCTTACGCCGTGCGGGTATTGCGTGAGGTTGTGGGCCGCTTCAAACCGAAGGACATCGCGATTTCCAGCTACGGCATCCGCGAGGGGCTACTGTATGAACAGATGCCGCAAATCCTGCGGGAACGGGACCCCCTGATCGAGGCCTGCCGCTTTGCCGAGGCCAAGGATGCCCGCCTGCCCGGCTTTGGCCGCACGCTTTACGACTTTGTCATGCCTCTGTTTCCACGGGCAAATTTCCAGCGCAAACGCCTGATCCGCGCGGCGTGCTTGCTGCATGACGTCAGCTGGCGCGCGCATCCCGACTACCGACACGAAGTGGTGTTTGATAACGCCACCCGCGCCAACCTTGGTGGGTTGAAGCATTCCGAACGTGTGTTCCTTGGGACGGCCCTGCTGCACCGCTATTCGAACAAGCGCGAAGGGTCACGGTTTGAGGACCTGTTCCGCCTGCTCGACCCCAAAGAGCTGCAAATGGCCGAAGTGCTGGGCAGCGCCATGCGGCTTGGTGCGATGCTTTGGATCGACGCGGACGAACAACCCGGCAAGATGAAGTATTCCGCCAAGGCCGGCACGCTAGAGCTGACCCTCAAAGACGCCGCATCGCCGTTGTTCGGAGAGGTCGCACAAGCACGGTTCAACGCTCTCGCCGCTGCTTTGAATGCAACGGGCGAGGTCCGCATCAAAGGCGCGAGGCGCCCCAAAAAGACGGATTAAAGATCGATGGGCGCGTTGTCCTGCGGCTCAAACGCTGGCGCATCAGGGCTGCGGCGGATGATGATATCACCGTTGGGCAGGATTTCCGGCCGTTCGTAGTAGCGCACGGAATCCAGCGTCCGCAACAATTCCATCAGGGCCGGTCCCATTTCTGTGGCAAGCAACTCCAACGCGGGTTCCAATTCCTCGGCCATGCCCGAAAACTCTTCGATCGCGGGCTCCATCTCGGACATCAGGCCGCGGAACAACAGCTTCGCGCCCTCCTCCATCAGGGAGAACCCTTCTTCGATCTCACCGGTTTCAGGCGCCGCCTCTTGGGCAAGGGCGGGCATGGGCAGGGCCAGACAGGCAGCAATGACAAAATGTTTCATGCCCCCAATATAGGGACCCTGCGCCCGAACCCCAAATCACAGATCAAGGGACAGCAGAACGGGATAGTGATCCGATGCCGTCAACAAGGCCGCACACATGTCTTTGTCATTGAAACAAACGGGATCATCAAACGGGTGCAGGATGGTCCATTTCGCCCCCATCTTCAGAACCGAATTCGACACCATGATGTAGTCAAGAAGGGCCGACAGGTATCGACCTTCGGGCGGTATCTTGAAGCGGGCCGTGACAGGCGTCGCCCCGATCCGTTGGGACAGGGCCATGCGGGCATGGGGGTCGAACAGCTGCTCGCCCTCTCCTTCGCCCAGCACGATCTCAACACCCGAACGGCCAAACAGCTTTTCGTATTCATCAAGGCCGGGACCATCGTTGAAATCGCCCATGACCACCAGATTGTCACCGGCCTCCAGATGGGCGGCGACGCGGCGGCGCAACCAGATACACTGGGCAAGCTGCTTCCGGCGGTTGGCGATGGAAATCCGCATGACTTCGGCCTTGTTCCGCGCGCCATGGGGTGCTTTGGATTTGGCGTGAACCCCGATCATCCGGAACGTTGTGCCGGATGTGTGGGTCACTTCGATCTCAAGCGGCGGTTTCGACCAACGGATCGTTTCGGGCTGGGCGTCGACGTCCAGATCCATCTTCACGCTTTCATCAAAACGCGGCGCACCATCCGTGCGCGGATCATGGGTGACGGTCAAAACGTCGGGATCATACAAAAACAGGATTTCCTGCTGGGTTTCATTCACGAACCCGATGACGGCCTTGCGGGCGCGCAAGTCAAACCGCGCTGCAAAGTTTTCCAAGGCCTTCACGCCGTCCCGTCGCGCATGGCTGTCCGGCCCTTCGACAACCATGATCCCGTCCGCGTCCATCTTCTGAAACACAATGCCCAAGGCCGCCGTCTGTTCGGCGCGGGTCACATCCCGACGGCCGGACCAGCCGCCGTCATCATAAAGCTGGCCCGCATCATCAAACAGGTTCGAAAACCACTCGACATTGTAGGTGGCTATTTTCACGCGGCGCGCTCGTTGATTTCTTCCCAAGCGCGGTTGATCGCAATCATCCGCTTTTCGGCCATTTTGACTGCTTCTTCGGGAACGCCACGGGCAATCATGCGGTCGGGATGGGTTTCACGAACCAACTGCCGCCATGCCTTTCGGATGTCGTCCATCGCAGCATCAGGGGTGACGCCCAACACGTCATAGGGATCGCGGGCTGCATCAGGCACGAACTGCGCCCGAAGCCGTTTGAACGCGACCTCATCAAGGCCCAAAATCTCGGCCACACGGTGCAGGAAGGTGTCCTCATTCGGGTGATAAACACCATCCGCCATCGCGATGTGAAACAGCCCCTCCATCAGATCACACAGGGGCGCCGCGACGTCGTCGCCATACATGGCTTTGATTTTGAACGCATAATCTTCAAACCCTGCCACGTCCTGACGGGCGAGGTTGAACAAACGGCCGGCATTCTTTTCCTCGCCCGGTGGGATGTGGAACACCTCACGGAAGGCTGCGACCTCGTCCTTGGTGACCTGCCCGTCCGCCTTGGCCATCTTTGCACCCAGTGCAATCACGGCAATGGCAAAGGCCACGCTGCGTTCGGGCGGCGTGCGCAGCTTGGCGAAGACATCAGACAGGCTATCGCCGGATGTGAGGGACGCAAGCGCGTCGGTGATGCGGGACCAGATGGACATGGGCAAACCTTAACGGCTGCGTGCGGAAATGTCAGAGCCGTTTTTGCAGCAGCACCAGATCAAACCAACGGTCGAA